>NZ_BAAHCA010000022.1:0-19386 GCF_054776295.1 Streptomyces sparsus | reverse complement strand
CCGGGCGGCGCGCGGCGAGTCGTCGACGCCCGAACCGGCCCGGGCACGCCCGCGGTTGCGGCGTCTGCTGGAGGCGGTGGGGGCCACGCCGGCGTACGTGCTGGCGCCCGGTATGGACGTGCTCGCCGCGAACGACCTGGCGTACGCACTGGTCCCGGGCTTCGCCGAGGCGCCGGCCGGCACACCCAACATCGCCCGTCACATCTTTCTCAGCGCCACCGCCCGGGAGTTGTACCCGCGGTGGGACGACGTGGCGCGGCAGACCGTCGGCTTCCTGCGGTTCGCCGCCGCGCGTCACGCCGGGGACGTCCGGCTCTGCCACCTGGTCGCCGAACTCAGCGAACGCAGCGACGAGTTCCGCCGGTTGTGGGCGGAGCAGGAGGTGCTGGAGAAGACGCACGGCACCAAGCGCTTCGACCACCCGGCCGTCGGCCGCTTCGACCTCGACTACGAGACGTTCGGCCTGCCCGGGGACGACGGCCAGTCACTCGTCGTCTTCGTCGCCGCCGACCGAACGGCGGAGACCGCCCTCAAGCTCCTCGGCAGCTGGGCGGTGACGGGGCGTTCACCCGTCTGACGCGGGGAGCCGATGCCTCCGCGGAAGTGGGAGGCACCGGCTCGTCCTGCTGGGGAGGGGTGGGTCAGATGCCCGTCACCGACTGGATCCAGGAGCGGTAGGCGGTCACGTTCGTGTACGCGGTGGTGGTCTGCCGGTCGCTGGTGGACGCGACGCCGACCTGGATGCCGTTGGCCATCATCGGGCCGCCCGAGTCGCCGCCGGCGGTGATGCCGTCGCCCCGGCGGGCACAGATCGCCGAGCCGCCGTAGGCGTCACGGCAGCCTCCGGTCACGGTGACGTTCGCGACCTTGAGGTAGCGGGACTGGCAGTTGGCCTCGGAGCCGCACCGGGAGGTGGCGCCCCAGCCGTAGACCTGCACGTTCTGGCCGACCCGGACCGAGCCGGGCTGGCCGAGGCGGGCGTAGGTCGCGTTGACGGACCGGTCGAGCCGGACCAGGGACAGGTCCGAGCTGTGGTTGTAGGTCTGGACGCCGTTCGCGACGGTTCCGCCGCTGTGCTGGTCGAGGCTGCCGATCCGGAACGACAGTCCGCCGCCGGTCACGCAGTGCTTGGCGGTCAGCACCCAGGTGGGCGCGATGATCGTGGCGGAGCAGGTCTCGCGGCCGTTGGAGAACAGGCGGGCGGCCCAGGGTCCGCTCGGAGCGTGTCCGCCGCCGATGATCGGCTGGACGACCTTGGTGCTCGGTGGGGCGGGGGCGGTGGCGGCGGTGGCCGTGGGGACCAGGAGGGCCAGGACGGAGACCACTGCGGCCAGCAGGGCAGGAAGGAGCCTGGATATTCGCAAGTTTCCTCGCTTCGACAGACACGCTGGGGGCGTGTGGTGGGGGGTTGCGCGTCCAGAGTTGCCGATGAACATTCAACTGGGTACTCACATCTGGCCATAACGCGGTGTTATACCCGCGCCCACCAGCCGGTCCGTCCCCAAGGGCACCCGGCAAGGCTGGGACGGCAGCCCCCGGCCGGCGTCGCGAGCCGAGGCGTCGGGGGTGGCCGGGGTGCGGGGAGCGTGGCCGAGACGCAGAACGTGGCCGGGCGTGGGGAGCGGCCGGGGCGCGGGGCGTCAACACGAGCGTGGCCCTCGGGGCATTGGCCCTTCCTGTTTCCATCCTGCTTCCAGAAATCACCTCAGCGGATTTCCTCTCTCCTATTGGATGCCATTAGCGATATATCTGATATAGCACGTGACCCAGGTCACGACATCGGAATGTGTCCGTCCGTGCCCGGATGAGCAGTAACCACGGGATCACGCAGGAAAACGACCACCGAGTGTTCGAATGGCACGGAAGGTGAATAAACGTGGCACGGAAAATCAAGACCGGCGGGGACAAAAGTAAGGTGTTTGTGCTAGCCGGCGTTCTGTTGCTGGGCGGCGTCAACGTGGCCGCCCTTCCCGGAACCGCCGCGGCGGTACCGCAGGAGAGTGATCACGTCCTGTACTGGAACAAGGTTCTGGTGGAGGGTTTCCAGGACTCCAGGGATTCCCGGGCCACCCCGGGTGCACTGGCCAGGGCCGGCGCGATGATGAACGTGGCGATATACGACGCGGTGAACGCCGTGGAGCCGATCGGCGAGCCGTACGTCATCAGACCGACGTCCGGCGAGGGAGGTTCACTCGAGGCGGCCATCGACCACGCCGCCTACGGCGTACTGAGCGAGGCACTGCCCGACCTCGACTTCTCCGACGAGTTCGCGACGGCGCTCGACATGGCACCGCCCACCACCGACGAGGCGTTCGCCACCGGAAAGGACATCGGCGAGAAGACCTCCCGGGCCATCACGTTCCTGCGCGGCAGGGACGCCTCGTCCATCGACGCCCCGTACGCGATCGGTGACCAGCCCGGCGACTGGCGTCCCACCTCCGACGGTGTGCCGCCGCTGACGCCCAACTGGGGGCGCGTGAAGCCGTTCGGCATCGAGTACGGCTCCCGGTTCCGCCCGCCGCTGCCCCCGGCGCTGACCAGCGCCCAGTACGCGGCCGAACTCAAGGAGGTGCAGGAGTACGGGGGCGCGGACACCGCCACCACGAAGCGCACGGCGGAGCAGACGGAGATCGCCCACTTCTGGGCCAACGACCTGGACGGCACCTACAAGGCGCCCGGGCACCTGTACGCCCTCACCAACGACATCGTCGAGAAGCAGTGGGCCGGGGACGGGCCGCTCAGGACGGCTCGGCTGTACGCGCTGGTGTCCATAGCGCTGGCGGACGCCGGCGTCGCGGCGTGGGACGCCAAGTACCTCACCGAGGTGGACCTCTGGCGCCCCGAGACGGCGATCCGGCAGGCCGACACCGACGGGAACCCGGCCACCACCCAGGACCCCGACTGGCAGCCGCTCTCCGCGGACCTGGACGGCAACCACTTCTCGCCGCCGTTCCCCGCCTACGTCTCCGGGCACGCCACCTACGCGGCCGCCTGGGCCGGCGTCATGAAGCGGTACACCGGCAGCGACACGTTCGACTACACCCTCGAGGCGACGACCGTCGACCCCTTCGCGCAGGACGTCGTGCGCTCCTTCGACTCGTTCTCCGAGATCGCGCGGGAGAACGCGGAGAGCCGCATCTACCTCGGTGTCCACTTCCGCGCGGACGCCGAGCAGGGGCTGGTGCTGGGCGACAAGGTGGCCGCCTACGTCATGGCCAACACCATCTGACCGAGCTGCTCCACCTGCGTGTTCGCACAAGCGAAGGAGCCCGCCCCTCAGGGGGCGGGCTCCTTCCGTGGTGCGTACCGGGCTACTTCTGGTAGCCGATGCGCAGGACGCGCCACGTGTTGGGTCCGACGATGCCGTCGACGGCCAGTCCCACGTCCTGCTGGAACGCCTTGATCGCCGCCTCGGTGGTCGGGCCGAAGAACCCGTCCTCGGCCCCGGCGTCATAGCCCCACAGGTTGTTCACCAGGCACTGGATCTCCTTGACCCGGCCGCTGTACTGGTCGTTGTTGTAGCCGATGGCCACTTCCACGTTCCAGGCCCACGAATACCCGGCGGTGTAACCGTTGTAAGCCGTGGTGTCCCGAACGTACGGTTTTTCGCAGTTGAATCCGTCGACGGCTGCCGCCGGTGCGGCCGCCACGGAGTTCTCCGCTCCGGCGGGGGCCGCGAACGCGGGTGGCCCGGCGAACAGCGCGCCACCTGCCAAAGCGGCGGAGCAAACCATCACAGCGGCTCTCTTGCGCAGGAACATACGCCCTCTTTCTGGTCCGTGACTCGTTCATGACGCGATGGGAATTGATCGAATGCACCCTGTCCGCCGCAGGAGAGGAACAATCCCTTCCGCGCCTGTGGCCCGCGTCACCCGAAATCCCGGACAGGTGCGTGCCCGTTTCCGATCCGCGGCCCCGGATAAGCGCGCGCCCGCGGATTCGGGACGGGCACGCGCCCGCGGACCGGACGGACGCGCGGGTGGACCGGACGGAGCGTGCGCGGACCAGGGTCACCCCGTGGTGTCGCCGCCCGCGGAGCCGTCGTTCGGGCGGGCACACGAGCCGTCGCCCGCGTGGGGTCGGATTGGAACTGGGGCGCGAGGGGTAGGCTTGTGCCGAAGCCGGTGAGGGCGGGGTCACGTGACACCCCACTCGCCGGGCGGTCCCGGGGCGTGGTAAGCGCCCGGGAGGTGGCTCGGTCACCGTCCTCCGCCCTCCTCCGCGAGGAGCGCGTCGAGGCGTGCCGAGACCGATTGGCATGGGGTCTGCCCCATATGGCACACTGTCCAGGTTGCTCGGTTGAGTGCCGATGCTGTGCGCCTCCCGCCGGGAGGACCGGAAGCGAGTCCCAACGTACTCGTCGCTCCTTATCAGGGGCGGACGTACGGGAATCTTCCGGGAAGCGCAGGAGGGGCTTCCAGCCAGGCATCCGGTGGGTTTCTTCCCCCAGCTTCCTTTGCCAAGGAGATCTCCCTGCGGAGACGTACGGGAAGGGGAGCGACACGCCCGACCGCGTGGGTCGGAGGTGGAGCGGGAAGCACCGGGTTCCAGAGCGTTACGAGAGACAGGACTACGAAGTAGCCATGGCGGGACAGAAGATCCGCATCCGGCTCAAGGCCTACGACCACGAGGTCATCGACAACTCGGCGAAGAAGATCGTCGAAACGGTGACGCGTACTGGTGCGTCGGTCGCGGGCCCGGTGCCGCTGCCCACTGAGAAGAACGTGTACTGCGTCATCAAGTCGCCGCACAAGTACAAGGACTCGCGCGAGCACTTCGAGATGCGTACCCACAAGCGCCTGATCGACATCCTCGACCCGACGCCCAAGACCGTTGACTCGCTGATGCGCCTGGACCTTCCGGCCGGCGTCGACATCGAGATCAAGCTCTGAGGGGTCGGGAAGAAATGGCTAAGCAGATCAAGGGCGTCCTGGGCGAGAAGCTCGGCATGACCCAGGTCTGGGACGAGAACAACCGTGTCGTCCCGGTCACTGTGGTCAAGGCCGGTCCCTGTGTCGTCACCCAGGTGCGCAGTGCAGACAAGGACGGCTACGAAGCCGTCCAGATCGCCTTCGGCGAGATCGACCCGCGCAAGGTGAACAAGCCCCTCAAGGGCCACTTCACCAAGGCCGACGTCACGCCGCGCCGTCACCTCGTGGAGCTCCGCACCGCGGACGCCAGCGAGTACACCCTGGGCCAGGAGATCACCGCTGAGGTGTTCGAGTCCGGTGTCCGGGTGGACGTGACCGGCAAGTCCAAGGGCAAGGGCACCGCCGGTGTCATGAAGCGTCACGGCTTCCACGGCGGCAAGGCCTCCCACGGCGCGCACCGCGTGCACCGCAAGCCGGGTTCGATCGGTGGCTGCGCCACCCCGGGCCGGGTCTTCAAGGGCATGCGCATGGCCGGCCGTATGGGCAACGAGCGGGTCACCACCCAGAACCTGACCGTCCACGCCGTTGACGCGGAGAAGGGCCTGCTCCTCATCAAGGGCGCGGTTCCCGGTCCGAACGGCGGCCTCGTCCTGGTCCGTACCGCGGCCAAGGGGGTCTGAGGAACATGAGTACCCCGACCAGCATCGACATTCTTTCGCCGGCAGGCGACAAGACCGGGACCGTCGACCTCCCCGCGGAGATCTTCGACACCCAGGTCAGCGTTCCGCTGATCCACCAGGTCGTCGTCGCCCAGCTGGCAGCGGCCCGCCAGGGCACGCACAAGACCAAGACCCGTGGCGAGGTCCGCGGTGGTGGGCGCAAGCCCTACCGCCAGAAGGGCACCGGTCGCGCCCGTCAGGGCTCGACCCGCGCGCCGCAGTTCGCCGGCGGTGGCGTCGTCCACGGCCCGCAGCCGCGCGACTACTCGCAGCGGACCCCCAAGAAGATGAAGGCCGCCGCCCTGCGCGGTGCCCTCTCCGACCGGGCCCGCAACAACCGCATCCACGTCGTCTCCGGCGTGGTCGAGGGTGACGCGTCCACGAAGGCCGCCCGGACCCTGTTCGGCCGGATCAGCGAGCGCAAGCACCTGCTCCTGGTCGCCGAGCGGACCGACGAGGCCGCGTGGCTGTCCGCCCGCAACCTGCCCCAGGTGCACATCCTGGAGCCGGGCCAGCTGAACACGTACGACGTGCTCGTCTCCGACGACGTGGTCTTCACGAAGGCCGCCTTCGAGTCCTTCGTGGCCGGACCGGCTGCGGCCGGCAAGGCCACCGCCTCCGAGGCCGAGCTCGAAGGGAGCGACGCCTGATGAGCGAGACCACTGCCGTCAAGGCAGAGGCAGCCGAGGTCACCAGCAAGACCTTCACGGACCCCCGTGACATCCTGGTCAAGCCGGTGGTCTCCGAGAAGAGCTACGCACTGCTGGACGAGAACAAGTACACGTTCATCGTCGACCCGCGTGCGAACAAGACCCAGATCCGGCAGGCCGTCGAGGCGGTCTTCCAGGTCAAGGTCACTGGGGTCAACACGATCAACCGGCAGGGCAAGCGCAAGCGCACCCGCACCGGTTTCGGCAAGCGCAAGGACACCAAGCGCGCCATCGTGACCCTCGCCGAGGGCGACCGTATCGACATCTTCGGCGGCCCGGTCTCCTGACGGAGGTCGAGTCGTCCGATATCGGACGAGGACTGAGAAATGGGTATCCGCAAGTACAAGCCGACGACCCCGGGCCGTCGTGGCTCCAGCGTCGCCGACTTCGTCGAGATCACGCGGTCCACGCCGGAGAAGTCGCTGGTCCGCCCGCTGCACAGCAAGGGCGGCCGTAACAACGCCGGTCGTGTGACCGTTCGCCACCAGGGCGGTGGCCACAAGCGCGCCTACCGAGTGATCGACTTCCGTCGTCACGACAAGGACGGCGTGCCGGCCAAGGTCGCGCACATCGAGTACGACCCCAACCGCACCGCGCGCATCGCGCTGCTGCACTACGCCGACGGCGAGAAGCGCTACATCCTCGCGCCGGCCGGCATGAAGCAGGGCGACCGCGTCGAGAACGGTCCGGGCGCCGACATCAAGCCGGGCAACAACCTGCCGCTGCGCAACATCCCCGTCGGTACCGTGCTGCACGCCATCGAGCTGCGGCCCGGCGGCGGTGCGAAGTTCGCCCGCTCCGCGGGTGCCTCCGTGCAGCTGCTGGCGCGGGAGGGCTCGATGGCCCACCTGCGCATGCCGTCCGGTGAGATCCGGCTGGTCGACGTCCGCTGCCGCGCCACCGTTGGCGAGGTCGGCAACGCCGAGCAGTCGAACATCAACTGGGGCAAGGCCGGCCGTATGCGCTGGAAGGGCGTTCGCCCGACCGTCCGCGGTGTGGTCATGAACCCGATCGACCACCCGCACGGTGGTGGTGAGGGTCGTACCTCCGGTGGCCGGCACCCGGTCTCGCCGTGGGGCAAGAAGGAAGGACGTACTCGCTCGCCGAAGAAGGCCAGCAACAAGTACATCGTCCGCCGCCGCAAGACGAACAAGAAGCGCTAGGAGCGGGTTTAGATGCCGCGCAGTCTCAAGAAGGGGCCCTTCGTCGACGACCACCTGAGCAAGAAGGTGGACGTACAGAACGAGGCCGGCTCCAAGAACGTCATCAAGACCTGGTCCCGCCGCTCCATGATCGTCCCGGCCATGCTCGGCCACACGATCGCGGTGCATGACGGCCGCAAGCACGTCCCGGTGTTCGTCACCGAGTCGATGGTCGGCCACAAGCTTGGCGAGTTCGCGCCGACCCGCACCTTCCGCGGCCACGTGAAGGACGACCGCAAGTCCCGTCGTCGCTGATCGGGCGGAGTGCGAAGACCATGACTTACACCGAAGGGACAACCATGGAAGCCAGGGCCCAGGCGCGCTACGTGCGCGTCACGCCCATGAAGGCCCGCCGGGTGGTGGACCTCATCCGTGGCATGGACGCCACGGAGGCTCAGGCGGTCCTGCGTTTCACTCCGCAGGCCGCGAGTGTGCCGGTGGGCAAGGTGCTTGACAGCGCCATTGCCAACGCCGCGCACAACTACGACCACACCGACGCCGACAGCCTCGTCATCTCCGAGGCGTACGTCGACGAGGGCCCGACCCTCAAGCGGTTCCGGCCGCGTGCGCAGGGCCGCGCCTACCGGATCCGTAAGCGGACCAGCCACATCACGGTGGTCGTCAGCAGCAAGGAAGGAACCCGGTAATGGGCCAGAAGGTTAACCCGCACGGGTTCCGGCTCGGCATCACCACGGACTTCAAGTCCCGGTGGTACGCCGACAAGCTGTACAAGGACTACGTCAAGGAAGACGTCGAGATCCGCCGCCTGCTCACGCAGGGCATGGAGCGGGCCGGCATCTCCAAGGTCGAGATCGAGCGGACCCGTGACCGGGTGCGCGTCGACGTTCACACCGCCCGTCCGGGCATCGTGATCGGCCGTCGTGGTGCCGAGGCCGAGCGGATCCGCGGCAAGCTCGAGAAGCTCACGGGCAAGCAGATCCAGTTCAACATCCTCGAGGTCAAGAACCCCGAGACGGACGCTCAGCTGGTGGCCCAGGCCGTCGCCGAGCAGCTCTCGTCCCGGGTCTCCTTCCGTCGGGCCATGCGCAAGAGCATGCAGTCGACGATGAAGGCCGGCGCCAAGGGCATCAAGATCCAGTGCGGCGGTCGCCTCGGCGGCGCCGAGATGTCCCGCTCGGAGTTCTACCGCGAGGGCCGTGTGCCCCTGCACACCCTGCGTGCCAACGTCGACTACGGCTTCTTCGAGGCCAAGACGACCTTCGGCCGCATCGGTGTGAAGGTCTGGATCTACAAGGGCGACGTCAAGAACATCGCCGAGGTCCGCGCCGAGAACGCCGCGGCGCGTGCCGGCAACCGTCCGTCCCGTGGCGGTGGCGGCGGCAGTGACCGTCCGCGTCGCGGTGGCGAGCGCGGCGGTCGCGGCGGTCGCAAGCCGCAGCACGCGCCGGCCGAGGCCGCGGCGGCACCCAAGGGTGACGCCACCGCTGCTCCGGCGGCGGAGGCTGCGTCCACTTCTACCGGCGGAACGGAGGCCTGACCGTCATGCTGATCCCGCGCAGGGTCAAGCACCGCAAGCAGCACCACCCGAAGCGCAGTGGTATGGCCAAGGGCGGTACCGAGCTTGCTTTCGGCGAGTACGGTATCCAGGCCGTCACCCCCGCGTACGTGACGAACCGGCAGATCGAGGCAGCTCGTATCTCCATGACTCGTCACATCAAGCGTGGCGGAAAGGTCTGGATCAACATCTACCCGGACCGTCCGCTGACGAAGAAGCCTGCCGAGACCCGCATGGGTTCCGGTAAGGGTTCGCCGGAGTGGTGGGTCGCGAACGTCAAGCCCGGTCGGGTGATGTTCGAGCTGTCCTACCCGAACGAGAAGATTGCTCGTGAGGCGCTCATCCGCGCTGCTCACAAGCTTCCGATGAAGTGCCGGATCGTTCGGCGCGAGGCAGGTGAGTCGTGATGGCGGCCGGAACCAAGGCCAGTGAGCTCCGTGAGCTGAGTGACGAGGAGATTCTCGTCAAGCTGCGCGAGGCCAAGGAGGAGCTGTTCAAGCTCCGCTTCCAGGCGGCGACCGGACAGCTCGAGAACAACGGCCGGCTCAAGGTCGTTCGTAAGGACATCGCCCGGATCTACACCCTGATGCGTGAGCGCGAGCTCGGCATCGAGACGGTGGAGAGCGCTTCATGAGCGAGACGAATGTGACTGCAAACAGCCAGCGCGGCGACCGCAAGACCCGTGAGGGTCTGGTCGTCAGCGACAAGATGGACAAGACCGTCGTTGTCGCTGTCGAGGACCGCGTCAAGCACGCCCTGTACGGCAAGGTCATCCGCCGTACGAACAAGCTCAAGGCGCACGACGAGCAGAACGCCGCCGGTGTCGGCGACCGTGTCCTCCTCATGGAGACCCGGCCGCTGTCCGCCACCAAGCGTTGGCGCATCGTCGAGATCCTCGAGAAGGCGAAGTAACCCCATAAGGTTCCGAGTCCGCTCGGGATTTCAGTTCCGCCAGGCTCGGCAGGGGCCGACCCGATTTCCGGGCGCCCCTGCCGGGAACCGGCAGACGATCAGGAGATAGACGTGATCCAGCAGGAGTCGCGACTGCGTGTCGCCGACAACACTGGTGCGAAGGAGATCCTTTGCATCCGTGTTCTCGGTGGTTCCGGTCGCCGCTACGCGGGCATCGGCGACGTGATCGTTGCCACCGTGAAGGATGCGATCCCCGGTGGCAACGTGAAGAAGGGTGACGTCATCAAGGCGGTCATCGTGCGCACCGTGAAGGAGCGCCGCCGTCCCGACGGTTCCTACATCCGTTTCGACGAGAACGCCGCCGTCATTCTGAAGAACGACGGCGACCCCCGCGGCACCCGTATCTTCGGCCCCGTGGGCCGTGAGCTGCGCGACAAGAAGTTCATGAAGATCATCTCGCTCGCGCCGGAGGTGCTGTGAGCATGAAGATCAAGAAGGGCGACCTGGTTCAGGTCATCACCGGCAAGGACAAGGGCAAGCAGGGCAAGGTCATCGTGGCCTTCCCCCGCGAGGACCGCGTCCTGGTCGAGGGTGTCAACCGGGTCAAGAAGCACACGAAGGCCGGCCAGACCGCCCGTGGTTCGAAGACCGGCGGCATCGTGACGACCGAGGCCCCCATCCACGTGAGCAACGTTCAGCTCATCGTGGAGAAGGACGGCAACAAGGTCGTCACCCGCGTCGGGTACCGCTTCGACGAGGACGGCAACAAGATCCGCGTTGCCAAGCGGACCGGTGAGGACATCTGATGACTGCCACCACTGCGCCGCGCCTGAAGCTGCGCTACCGCGAAGAGATCAAGAGCAAGCTGCACGACGAGTTCAAGTACGAGAACGTCATGCAGACGCCCGGTCTCACCAAGATCGTGGTCAACATGGGTGTGGGCGACGCCGCCCGCGACTCCAAGCTGATCGAGGGCGCCATCCGCGACCTCACCACGATCACCGGTCAGAAGCCGGCCGTCACCAAGGCCCGGAAGTCCATCGCGCAGTTCAAGCTGCGCGAGGGTCAGCCGATCGGTTGCCACGTGACGCTGCGCGGCGACCGGATGTGGGAGTTCCTGGACCGCCTGCTGTCGCTCGCGCTGCCGCGCATCCGCGACTTCCGCGGTCTGTCGCCGAAGCAGTTCGACGGCCGGGGCAACTACACCTTCGGTCTCACGGAGCAGGTCATGTTCCACGAGATCGACCAGGACAAGATCGACCGGGTCCGGGGCATGGACATCACCGTGGTCACCACGGCGACCAACGACGACGAGGGCCGCGCCCTTCTTCGTCACCTCGGCTTCCCGTTCAAGGAGAACTGACCGTGGCGAAGAAGGCTCTGATCGCTAAGGCCGCCCGCAAGCCGAAGTTCGCGGTGCGTGCGTACACGCGCTGCCAGCGCTGTGGCCGGCCCCACTCCGTCTACCGCAAGTTCGGCCTGTGCCGTGTGTGCCTCCGTGAGATGGCACACCGCGGCGAGCTGCCGGGCGTGACCAAGAGCTCCTGGTAGTCCCCGACAGGGACGCTGGGAACTCTCGGTAAGCACTCTGGCCGGCGGGGGCCCGCCTCACATGCCGTAGGCTTGTGGGGTTGGGCGCCCGCCGCCCGTGACCGCACGCGGGCAGGACCCGCTCAAGTCGCTTACTACGCCGTAGGTCCCCGTGCCGCACCCGTCCCGCCGATGAGCGGGGAGAGGGATGGCGCATACAGGAAACCCCGGCGAGAGAGGCCGAAGGCCATCACATGACCATGACCGATCCGATCGCAGACATGCTGACTCGTCTGCGGAACGCGAACTCGGCTTACCACGACGACGTCGTGATGCCGCACAGCAAGATCAAGTCGCACATCGCGGAGATCCTCCAGCAGGAGGGCTACATCACCGGCTGGAAGGTCGAGGACGCCACCGTCGGCAAGTCCCTGATCCTCGAGCTGAAGTTCGGCCCCAACCGCGAGCGCTCGATCGCCGGCATCAAGCGCATCTCGAAGCCTGGCCTCCGGGTCTACGCAAAGTCCACCAACCTGCCGAAGGTGCTCGGCGGCCTGGGCGTGGCGATCATCTCCACGTCCCACGGGCTCCTCACCGACAAGCAGGCCAGCAAGAAGGGCGTGGGTGGGGAAGTCCTCGCCTACGTCTGGTAGCGGAAGGGAACGGAGGAAAAGCCATGTCGCGAATCGGCAAGCTCCCCATCCAGGTTCCCGCCGGTGTGGACGTCACCATCGATGGCCGCACGGTCGCGGTGAAGGGCCCCAAGGGTTCCCTCTCGCACACCGTGGTCGCGCCGATCGAGGTCGCCAAGGGTGAGGACGGCGCGATTGTCGTCTCCCGCCCGAACGACGAGAGCCGGAACAAGGCCCTGCACGGCCTGTCCCGCACGCTGGTGGCGAACATGATCACTGGCGTGACCCAGGGATACAACAAGCGTCTCGAGATCAGCGGTGTCGGCTACCGCGTCCAGGCGAAGGGCTCCAACCTGGAGTTCGCGCTGGGATACAGCCACCCGATCCTGATCGAGGCCCCCGAGGGCATCAGCTTCAAGGTCGAGTCCCCGACCAAGCTGAGCGTCGAGGGCATCGACAAGCAGAAGGTCGGCGAGGTCGCCGCGAACATCCGCAAGCTGCGGAAGCCCGACCCGTACAAGGCCAAGGGCGTCAAGTACGAGGGCGAAGTCATCCGCCGCAAGGTCGGAAAGGCGGGTAAGTAAGCCATGGCATACGGCGTGAAGATCGCCAAGGGCGACGCGTACAAGCGGACCGCCGCCAAGCGCCGGCACATCCGGATCCGCAAGAGGATCTCGGGTACGCCCGAGCGCCCGCGGCTGGTCGTGACCCGCTCCAACAGGCACATGGTCGCCCAGGTCATCGACGACATCGCAGGCCACACGCTGGCCTCCGCCTCGTCGCTTGACGTCTCCGTCCGCGGTGGCGAGGGTGACAAGAGCGCGCAGGCCAAGCAGGTCGGTGCACTGCTCGCTGAGCGTGCCAAGGCCGCCGGTGTCGAGACTGTCGTCTTCGACCGCGGTGGCAACAAGTACGCCGGGCGCATCGCTGCCCTGGCCGACGCCGCCCGCGAAGCCGGGCTCAAGTTCTGAGCCGGTTCCGTAGCTAGCGGACATAGAGAGAGGTAATTCCAATGGCTGGACCCCAGCGCCGCGGAGGCGGCGCCGGTGGCGGCGAGCGGCGGGACCGTAAGGACGGGCGAGGCGGCGGTCAGTCTGCCGACAAGACCGCGTACGTCGAGCGCGTCGTCGCGATCAACCGCGTCGCCAAGGTCGTGAAGGGTGGTCGTCGCTTCAGCTTCACCGCGCTGGTCGTGGTGGGCGACGGTGACGGCACCGTGGGTGTCGGATACGGCAAGGCGAAGGAGGTTCCGGCCGCCATCGCCAAGGGTGTTGAGGAGGCCAAGAAGAACTTCTTCAAGGTCCCCCGGATCCAGGGCACCATTCCGCACCCCTTCCAGGGTGAGAAGGCGGCCGGCGTCGTTCTGCTCAAGCCGGCTTCCCCCGGTACCGGCGTCATCGCCGGTGGCCCGGTGCGTGCCGTGCTGGAGTGCGCCGGTATCCACGACGTGCTCAGCAAGTCGCTCGGCTCGTCGAACCCGATCAACATCGTGCACGCCACGGTGGCCGCTCTGAAGGGCCTTCAGCGCCCCGAGGAGATCGCCGCCCGCCGTGGCCTGCCTCTGGAGGACGTCGCTCCCGCAGCCCTGCTGCGGGCGCGGGCTGGGGTGAGCGCGTGATGGCTCAGCTCAAGGTCACCCAGACGAAGTCCGTTATCGGGACGAAGAAGAACCACCGTGAGACGCTGCGGACCCTCGGTCTGAAGCGTGTCAACGATGTGGTCGTCAAGGAAGACCGCCCCGAGTTCCGCGGCATGGTTCACACCGTGCGGCACCTCGTGACGGTCGAGGAGGTCGACTGAGATGGCGGAGCAGAAGCCGCTGAAGGTCCACAACCTCCGTCCGGCCCCGGGCGCCAAGACCGCCAAGACCCGCGTGGGTCGTGGTGAGGCGTCCAAGGGTAAGACGGCCGGTCGTGGTACCAAGGGCACCAAGGCCCGCTACCAGGTTCCGGAGCGCTTCGAGGGTGGGCAGATGCCGCTGCACATGCGGCTGCCCAAGCTCAAGGGCTTCAAGAACCCGTTCCGTACCGAGTACCAGGTGGTGAACCTGGACAAGCTCGCCTCCCTCTACCCCGAGGGCGGTGAGGTCACCGTCGCCGACCTGGTCGACAAGGGTGCGGTGCGCAAGAACAGCCTCGTGAAGGTGCTGGGTTCCGGCGACGTCTCCGTGGCGCTCCAGGTGACGGTCGACGCCGTCTCCGGTTCCGCCAAGGAGAAGATCACCGCCGCCGGCGGTACCGTCACCGAGCTCGTCTGAGCATGATGGCGTGACACCAACCGGGGATGCCCAGGAACGGGCATCCCCGGTTGGTCGTTCCTAGGGAAGGCCTGTCGCCGGTATGGTGGCGGGCACTGCCCGCATTCGCGTCGTTGAACGGCGCGAACGCTGACCGTTTTTCTCATCCGTCGTTACAACAAGACCGTCACCTCTCGCGCCACACGCGGGGGGCGCAGGAGGTACCGTGCTCAGCGCGTTCGCCCGGGCGTTCAAGACGCCCGACCTGCGCAAGAAGCTGCTGTTCACGCTGGGCATCATCGTGCTCTTCCGGCTGGGAGCGCACGTCCCGGTTCCGGGCGTCAGCTACGAGAACGTCCAGATCTGTATGGATCAGGCGCAGAGCGGGGACAAGGGCCTCTTCGACCTGGTGAACATGTTCAGCGGTGGCGCGCTGATGCAGATCACCATCTTCGCGCTCGGAATCATGCCGTACATCACGGCGAGCATCATTCTGCAGCTGCTGGTCGTGGTCATCCCGCGGCTGGAGGCCCTCAAGAAGGAGGGTCAGTCCGGCCAGGGCAAGATCACCCAGTACACCCGCTACCTGACCATGGCTCTCGCCGTGCTCCAGGCCACCGGCCTGGTGGCGACCGCCCGCAGCGGCACCCTCTTCCAGGGCTGCACGGTCGGCGACCAGATCGTGCCCGACCCCTCCATGTTCACCATCATCTCCATGGTGATCACGATGACCGCGGGCACCGCGCTCATCATGTGGCTGGGCGAGCTCGTCACCGACAAGGGCATCGGCAACGGCATGTCGATCCTGATGTTCGTCTCCATCGCCGCGGGCTTCCCCGCCGCGCTGTGGGCGATCAAGGAGTCCGGCACGCTGGCCGACGGCTGGATCGAGTTCGGCACGGTGATCATCTGCGGTCTCGCGATGGTCGGCCTGGTCGTCTTCGTCGAGCAGGCGCAGCGCAGGATCCCGGTGCAGTACGCCAAGCGCATGATCGGCCGCCGTTCCTACGGCGGTACGTCCACCTACATCCCGCTCAAGGTGAACCAGGCCGGTGTGATCCCGGTCATCTTCGCCTCGTCGCTGCTCTACATCCCGGCGCTGATCGTCCAGTTCAGCGGTTCGCAGTCGGGCTGGGCGGACTGGATCCAGCAGAACTTCCAGAGCCAGGACGCGCCGATCTACATCGTCACGTACTTCCTGCTGATCGTCTTCTTCGCGTTCTTCTACGTCTCCATCTCCTTCAACCCCGAAGAAGTTGCAGACAACATGAAGAAGTATGGTGGCTTCATCCCGGGCATCCGGGCCGGCCGTCCCACGGCGGAGTACCTGAGCTACGTGCTGAACCGCATCACCTGGCCCGGGTCGATCTACCTCGGTCTGATCGCCCTGGTCCCGACAGTCGCACTGATCGCGTTCAACGCACAGGGCGAGTTCCCGTTCGGCGGAACAAGCATCCTCATCATCGTGGGCGTCGGTCTGGAGACCGTGAAGCAGATTGAGAGCCAACTCCAGCAGCGCAACTACGAAGGGTTCCTCCGCTGATGCGTATCCTCCTCGTTGGGCCGCCTGGTGCGGGAAAGGGCACGCAGGCCGCGTTGCTCGCCCGGACTCTCGGCATCCCGCACATCTCCACCGGTGACCTCTTCCGGGCGAACATCAGCCAGGGCACCCCGCTGGGGCAGCAGGCGAAGGCGTTCATGGACGAGGGCCGGCTGGTGCCGGACGAGGTCACCATCGGCATGGCCAAGGACCGCATGGAGCAGCCGGACGCCGAGCACGGCTTCCTGCTCGACGGCTTCCCGCGGAACCTGGCGCAGGCCGAGGCGCTGGACGTGATCCTCAAGGAGAGCGGCCTGTCGCTGGACGCGGTGCTCGACCTGGAGGTCCCCGAGGACGAGGTGGTCAAGCGGATCGCCGGCCGCCGGATGTGCCGCAAGGACAGCAGCCACATCTTCCACGTCGTCTACAGCCCGTCGAAGGCGGACGGGGTCTGCGACGTGTGCGGCGGTGAGCTGTACCAGCGCGAGGACGACCGCGAGGACACCGTGCGCAAGCGCCTCGAGGTCTACCACACCGAGACCGAGCCGATCATCGACTACTACAAGGCTCAGGACCTGGTGACGACGATCCCGGCGCTCGCCGAGGTCTCCGAGGTGACGCGTCGGGCGATGGTGGCGCTGAAGCGCGACTGACGGACGTTCGCTCCGATACGGCGGCGGTGCCCTGGTGGGCGCCGCCGCCGTATCGTGTAGTGGGGGCGGCCCGCAGCCCGACGCGCGGGGAGCCCGAGGCGGATCGCCGATCCGCCGGGTGGCCGGCGGTCCGTCGGTGAGGCCCGGCCCGGCCCCGACGGCCGGCAGGGCACCGGGCGGTGGCACCGCCGCCGGCACGGCTGCCGTGAGGCATGTATCACGACAACAGTTGAGGAAGGCGCAGTCCCCATGGTGGAGCTCAAGACCCCCGAGCAGATCGCGAAGATGCGTGCGGCGGGGCTGGTGGTCGCCGCGATGCACCGCGCCTGCAAGGAGGCGGCGGTGCCGGGGGCCACCACCAAGGACCTCGACGAGGTGGCCGCGAAGGTGCTGGCCGATCACGGAGCCAAGCCGAACTTCCTCGGCTACGGCGGCTTCACCGGCAACATCTGCACCTCGGTCAACGACGTGGTGGTGCACGGCATCCCCGACCGGGAGACGGTCCTGCAGTCGGGCGACCTGCTCTCGATCGACGCCGGCGCGATCATCGACGGCTGGCACGGCGACGCGGCGCTGACGGTGTTCGTGGGGGAGGGGCACTCCGCGGAGGTGGTGGAGCTGAGCCGGGTCACCGAGGAGTCCATGTGGGCCGGTATCGCCGCGATGCGCAAGGGCAACCGGCTGGTGGACATCTCCAAGGCCGTCGAGGGCTACATCCGGCGTCAGCCGCGTCCGTCCTCCGGTAAGTACGGCATCGTCGAGGACTACGGCGGCCACGGCATCGGCAGCCAGATGCACATGGACCCGCACCTGCTGAACTACGTCGACCGGCGCCGCGGCAAGGGCCCGAAGCTGGTTCCCGGCATGTGCCTGGCGATCGAGCCGATGGTGAGCCTGGGCACGCCGAAGACGCACGTGCTCGCCGACGAGTGGACGGTCAAGACGAACGACGGCAGCTGGTCCAGCCACTGGGAGCACTCGGTCGCGCTGACCGAGCAGGGCCCGCTGGTGCTGACCTCACCGGACGGCGGCCGGGCGAAGCTCGCCGAGTACGGCATCGAGGCGGCACCCGACCCGCTGGCGTGACGCGAGACGGGTCGGTGGGGAGCCGGAACGGCGTCGAGGCGTGACGTCGGGGGCCGGGGCCCGGCCGACGGCGGCGTGGGCCGGTGATGTCCTGATCCGCCGTATTCGGCGTCCTGAGCCGCTTCGTCCCGCTTAAGGATCTTGCATGCGGGGGAGAATCCCCGGATTCGTCTTTCCGGGGTCGCTGGCGTAGACTGGCTCGTCGGTCCTGGTGTATCCGTATGCCCGGACCGATCACAGGTAGCCGATCCACGGAAGGTGAAGCGCTCAAGCATGGCCAAAAAACAAGGGGCCATCGAGATCGAGGGCACCGTCGTCGAGTCTCTCCCGAACGCGATGTTCAAGGTGGAGCTCCAAAACGGGCACCAGGTCCTCGCGCACATCAGCGGCAAGATGCGGATGCACTACATCCGTATCCTTCCCGACGACCGGGTCGTGGTGGAGCTCTCTCCCTACGACCTGACGCGTGGACGGATCGTCTACCGCTACAAGTAGATCGAGCCGGCGCCTCGTTCCGCGGGGTGGTGGCATGACCCGGAGAACCTCACATCCCATGAAGGTCAAGCCGAGCGTCAAGAAGATCTGCGACAAGTGCAAGGTGATCCGCCGTCACGGCCGGGTCATGGTCATCTGCGACAACCTGCGCCACAAGCAGCGCCAGGGCTGACGCACGACCCGCACCTCGCAGGTACTTCGCGCGACGCAAGCGATAATCAAAAACGCAGTCACCCGACCCCCCACGTGAAGTGTGGGGACGACACCCCCGGCTCGGAGGCCGGGGACCCGGCTCGTAACGCTGATGGAGCCTTACGGGAACGGTGCTGCGCCAGACCTCCGAATAGCCACCAGGAGCCACGTAAATGGCACGCCTTGCAGGCGTTGACCTCCCGCGCGAAAAGCGTGTGGAGGTCGCCCTCACGTACGTCTTCGGCATCGGCCGCACCCGATCCCAGGAAGCCCTGGCGAACACGGGCGTCAACCCGGACACCCGGGTCCGCGACCTCGCCGAGGAAGACCTCATCAAGCTCCGCGACTACGTGGACGCCAATTTCCAGACCGAGGGTGACCTCCGTCGCGAGATCCAGGCCGACATCCGTCGCAAGGTCGAGATCGGCAACTACGAGGGTCTGCGTCACCGCCGCGGTCTCCCCGTCCGTGGCCAGCGCACCAAGACCAACGCCCGCACCCGCAAGGGCCCGCGTCGCGCGATCGCCGGCAAGAAGAAGCCGGGCAAGAAGTAGTCCGCACCGGACGCTGTTGCGACCGACTGGGGTCCGCCCCCAGACCCGCATGCGGTCCGAGCTGTAGGACCGACCACCTCCACGGGAGAAGAACCATATGCCTCCGAAGGGCCGTACGGCCGGCGCCAAAAAGGTGCGCCGCAAGGAGAAGAAGAACGTCGCCCACGGGCACGCTCACATCAAGAGCACGTTCAACAACACCATCGTTTCCATCACCGACCCGACCGGCAACGTGATCTCTTGGGCCTCGGCCGGTCACGTGGGCTTCAAGGGCTCGCGCAAGTCGACGCCGTTCGCGGCGCAGATGGCCGCCGAGTCCGCTGCCCGCCGCGCGCAGGAGCACGGCATGCGCAAGGTCGACGTGTTCGTCAAGGGTCCCGGCTCCGGCCGTGAGACCGCGATCCGCTCCCTCCAGGCCACCGGCCTCGAGGTCGGCTCGATCCAGGACGTCACGCCCACCCCGCACAACGGCTGCCGTCCCCCCAAGCGCCGCCGCGTCTGACCCGGATGCGGGCGGCACGCGAGTGCCCGCCCGCAC
>NZ_BAAHCA010000021.1:0-19579 GCF_054776295.1 Streptomyces sparsus | reverse complement strand
GGGCACCGCCGCGGGCGCGGCCCCGCACACCGAGCCGGGCCCTCGCTGAGCCGGGTGCGCCGCCCGAACGGCCCTGACCCGTGCGGGCGGCGCTGTCGCCGTCGTAGCGTTCGGCCATGCTTGTGTGGATCAACGGACCGTTCGGCGGCGGCAAGACACAGACCGCGTACGAACTCAGGAGACGGCTCCCCGGAAGCGTCGTATGCGATCCGGAGCACGTCGGCTTCGGCCTGCACCGCATGATGCCGCCGGTCCTGCGCGGCGACTTCCAGGACCTCAACTCCTGGCGGCAGGGCGTGCACGAGGTGCTCGAACTGGTCCTGGCCCGGCACGACGGCACGGTGATCGTACCGATGACGGTCGTCGAACCGGCGTACTTCCGGGAGACCGTCGGCCGCCTGCGGGACGATGGCCACCAGGTGCGGCACTTCGCCCTGCTGGCCGACCGGGAAACCGTGCTGCGACGCCTGCGCGAGCGCGGCTTCGGCCACGCCGCCCGTGTCCTCGGCGGCCGGCACGCGCCCCTGCGACGGGAGAGCTTCGCGGTCTCCGCGCTGGACCGCTGCCTGGCCCGACTGGTTCACCCGGAGTTCGCACAGCACCTGTGGACGGACCACCTGACGATCGCGCAGGTGGCAGACCGCATCGCCGCATCGACCGGCCTGCCGATCGAACCCGCCGACGGACGGCTGATCGGCACGCTGCGCCGCACCTGGACGGGCGTCAGGCACATCCGCTTCGACTAGGTTCGCCCAGCGTGGCCGCGTGCCCCCGGAGGCCGCGGCGCGGCTTCGGACGTCAGGGGCGCTCCGGGGTGGTGGTGGCGCGCGGTCCGGCGGTGAGGCGGGCGCGGAGTTCCTCCGGGTCGCTGACGCACCACAGGCCGCCGCCGCGGTTGCCCTCGCGGACCAGGTCGCGCAGGGCGGCGCTGGCGGCCGTGTGCGCGTCGATGTCACCGACGACGGCCAGGCCGACGCGGTACTGGGCGAACTTCTGCGTCACCTCCCCGGCGGCGCCGGTGCGCAGCCGGAAGAAGTCCTCGTGGAAGCGGCTGACCGGGACGGCGGCCCAGGAGGCGTCTGCGCCGAACGCCGCGCCGAGCACGTCGAGCGCGTCCTGGGTGCCGCGGATCAGGGGGCCGTCGGCCGCGCACAGCAGCACGGTGACGTTCCCCATGCGCTCGACCCGGTCGGTGGTTGTGCTGTCCGTCATGACCACTCCTCCGTCACCATGCTGAGAACCTGTAGCGCGCCGGCGACCCGCACCGGGCCGCCCAGCAGGACGATTCGTGCCGTGGCCCGTTCCTCGTCGTAGGCCGTGTGGATCTGGAGCGACCCCTCGCCGCTCTCGTGGTGCGCGACGGCGGCGCCGAGCAGGACGTCGATGCGGTGCACCGTCTCCGGGGAGACCGCGTCCAGGTGCACCGTCGCGGACACCTCCGCGCGCGGACTGCGACGGACGTCGTCGCCGACCGGTGGGGGCGCCGAGCGGCCGGTGAAGGTCTCCACGTCCTCGGCGGTGATGCGGTACCGCTTGCCGACCCGCGTCGCCGTCAGCCGTCCGTCGCGGATGTAGCCGCGCACCGTCTTCGGATGCAGGCCGAGGATCTCGGCCACCTGGTCGACGGTGTAGAGCCGCCTGTCGTCCACCTACCCACCGACCTTCTCTAAAGTGCCATAGAATTCCCTGAAAGATAACAGATAGGGAAGTAGAGGGAAGGAAAGGGAGTGCATGAGGAAGGGAGAGCGTGCTCCGGCGGCCTACGGCGTGACCGGCTCGGGCGCTCTCATGCCTTCGGGTGCGGTCGGTTCTCGGCCAGCCAGCGTTCGGCGTAGGCGACGGCATCGGGTAGCGGGAAGAGGCGGACCCGGGCCGCGCCCACCGTGCCGCGCACCACCGGCCGGTCGCGTTCGAAGGCCGCGCCCAGTGCGGCGAAGTCCTCCTCGTTGACGGAGGTGTCCCGAACGGTGTGCCAGCGGCGGCCCTGTGGGGTCAGCACCGCGAAGGAGTTGTCGAAGCGCGTCGCGGGGATGCGGTGTTCGGCCAGGTGGAAGGCGGTACAGGAGTCGAAGCCCGTGCCCAGCAGGAGGACGTGGGCGCCGAGCTGTTCCAGCCGGGCGAGCGGACTCCGCTCGCCGAGGGCGCAGTCCCACGGATGGCCGTCCACGACGGCGGCGGCACGGGGGCCGATCGCCGCGAAGGACGACTGCGGGTGCGCGCTGCGCGCGGCGCCGGGCCAGTTCCGCGCCGCCTCGGGAACGGCACCCATGCCGAAGGTGGGTGTGGTGCGCGGGTCGTACGCCGGCATGGAGGCCCGGATGTCGGCCCACCACGCCCGCGGCACGGGTGGGTTGACCCAGCCCGCCGGGTCGGAGTTGTCGCCGGAGTGGGTGGGGACGACGAGCGTGCCGGCCTCTCCGAGCACGTCGAGCAGCGCCCGCACGACGGTGGCGGCACCCCCGCACACCCAGCCGATCGAGCTGAGCGAGGTGTGCACGAGCACCGTCCCGCCCGGGCGCAGCCCGAGGCCCCGCAGGTCGCGGGTGAGCGTGTCGCGGGTGCACAGGGGCCCGGTCGGGGCGCTGGTTGCCATGGCTGGGGAGTGTGCCCGGCAGGGCCGTCGCCCCGCCAGCGGATTTTCGGCACGGGCCGCGGGTGGGAACGACGCACCCGGCGTCCACCCAGTGTCCGCTGAGCGGTCACTCAACACCGTTATGCGCGGACTCTATTGACAGCTCCCCCGCCACACCCGAGCATCATGCCCACGTCAACCCGACCGGGAGTCTCCCATGGTTGCTCACCCCCCGCACCTCGCCTTACGAAGAGCAGCACGCCGCCGCGCACCGCTGGCCACCGGCCTGGTCGCCGTGCTCGCCGGCGGCCTGCTCGCCACCGCGCCCGCGGCCACCGCGACGCCGGCAACGCAGGCCCCGCAGGCCGCCACCTCGGCGGCGAGCGTCGCTGCACCCGACATCCCCCTGGCCAACCTCAAGGGGCACCTGACCCAGTTCCAGTCCATCGCCAACTCCAACGGCGGAAACCGGGCCCACGGCCGCCCGGGGTACCTGGCGTCGATCAACTACGTCAAGGGAAAGCTGGACGCGGTCGGATACCGGACCACCGTCCAGCAGTTCACCACGAGCGGCGCGACCGGCTACAACCTGATCGCCGAGTGGCCGGGCGGCGACCCGAACCAGGTCCTGATGGCCGGAGGGCACCTGGACTCGGTGTCCAGCGGAGCCGGCATCAACGACAACGGCTCCGGCTCCGCAGCCGTGCTGGAAACCGCGCTGGCCGTCGCCCGCGCCGACCTCGAACCCACCAAGCAGCTGCGTTTCGCCTGGTGGGGAGCGGAGGAACTGGGCCTGATCGGCTCCCGGTACTACGTCAACAACCTGCCCAGTTCGGAACGGGCCAAGATCGACGGTTACCTCAACCTCGACATGGTGGCCTCACCCAACCCGGGCTACTTCGTCTATGACGACGACCCGGAGCTGGAGGGCGTCTTCAAGGACTGGTACGCCGCCCGGGGCATCCCCACCGAGATCGAGACCGAGGGTGACGGACGCTCCGACCACGCCTCGTTCAAGAACGCGGGCATCCGGGTCGGCGGTCTCTTCACCGGTGCCGGCCGCACCAAGTCCTCCGCGCAGGCCCAGAAGTGGGGAGGCACCGCGGGTCAGGCCTTCGACCGCTGCTACCACTCCTCCTGCGACACCACGGCGAACATCAACGACACCGCGCTGGACCGCAACAGCGACGCGCTGGCCCACGCCATCTGGACCCTCGGTCAGGGCCCGGGCACCCCGCCCGGCGGTGACGAGTACGAGAACACCGACGACCTGGCGATCCCGGACAACGGCCCGGCCGTCACCTCCTCGATCAACGTGACCGGACGCACCGGCAACGCGCCCACCGACCTCAAGGTCACCGTCGACATCCGCCACACCTACCGCGGCGACCTCGTCCTCGACCTCGTCGGACCCGGCGGCACCACCTACCGCCTGAAGAACTCCTCCAACGACTCCGGCGACAACCTCAACACCACCTACACCGTCAACGCCTCCACCCAGACCGCCAACGGCACCTGGCGCCTCCGCGTCCAGGACGTCTACTCCCGCGACACCGGCACCCTCAACAGCTGGAAACTCACCTTCTGACCCAACCCGGCCGGGCGCCATCCCGCTCTGAGCGCGCCCCCGTCGGGTGCGCCCCCAGCCCCCTGCGTCCGGCCCAACGGACGCAGGGGGCTGGTTCATCGAGTCGGACGGGCTCGCCGGCCGGGCGACGGGGCCGGAGTCAGCCGAGACAGCTCCGCACGGCCCGCGCATAGGCCTCGGAGCGGTCGGAGCCGATGAGGCCGGGGCCCATCCGGTTCATGACGTAGCTGACGGTCGTCCGGCTGTCGAGATCCATCATGATGAGCGATCCGCCCCAGCCGCCCCAGTAGCAGGCGCGACCCTGCGGCGCGTAGGGAACGGTCTCCGTCTCGGGCAGCGCGTAGCCGATGCCGAAGCGCAGTGGCACGCCGAGCACCAGGTCGGTGCCGTGGCTCTGCTCGTCGAAGACGAGGTCGATCGTCTCCGGGGAGAGCACCCGTATCCCGTCGACGCTTCCGCCCAGCGTCAGTGTCCTCAGCATGCGGGCGACCGACCGGGCGTTGCCGTGACCGTTGGCCGCACCGATGTCGGCACGGCGCCAGGCGGGCGTGTTGGCCGTCTCGGCGTCCAGCGGCGGTCCCGTGAGGGTCTTGCGGGCGGGGTTGTCCTCGTCGAACACGGTGAGATCGAACCCGAGCGGAGGCGGCGGCACCACCGGCGCGATCCGCTCCCAGTCGGCTTCCGCCGCACCGATCTGGAAGTCGGCGCCGAGCGGACCCGCCAACTCCTCGGCCACGAAGGCCCGGAGCGGTCGGCCGGTCACCCGTCGCACCAACTCCCCGATGAGATGTCCCTGGTTGACGGCGTGGTACCCGGACGCGGTGCCCGGCTCCCACCAGGGCCGCTGCGCGGCGAGGCGCCGGGTCGAGAGGTCCCAGTCGTACAGGTCCTCCACGGCGAAGGGAGCCTCCCAGCCGGAGACCCCCGAGGTGTGGCTCAGCACGTGGCGGACCTCGATCCGCTCCTTGCCGTTCTCGGCGAACTCCGGCCAGTAGGCGGCGACAGGTGTGTACGGGTCGAGCTTCCCCCGGTCGACGAGCACCAGGGCGGCGAGCGCGGTGACCGCCTTCGTGGTCGACCAGACGTTGGTGAGCGTGTGCTCGCCCCAGGGTGTGCGGCGCCCGGTGTCGCACCAGCCGCCCCAGATGTCGACCACCGACCGGCCGTCGACGTCCACGGTGATGCTCGCGCCCAGTTCGTTGCCGGAGTCCAACTGGGCGGCCAGGGCTTCCCTCACCGGCTCGAAGCGTGCGTCGCAGTTCCCGAACGTGTCGGCCATGGAGCGGGCCCTCCCTGTGGTGAGGCTCGTCGCGCGTGGTGGGGCCGGAACGACGAAGGACACCCGCACCGCCGACGCCCCAGGCCCGCCGCGCCGGTGCGCGTCCGGCACACACGCCGCGCCGCGCCGACCTCGTTGCACGGTGCCACGACGGGAGTTGGGCGGCAAGACGACCAGTCGACCGACGGGGGGCGCCGGTCTCCGGTGGCCGGGCGGCGGACGTGTCGCCGGGCCGGGTCGTCCGGGTGTCATCCGCCTCCCGGCTCACCCTCGTCCCGTCGGGCTCGCAGGGCGCGTACCTTGTGCCGGTTGCCGCAGTGCTCCATCGAGCACCAGCGACGCCTGCCGGGACGTGGGGTGTCCACGAAGACCAGCAGGCAGTCGTCCGAGGCAGGCGGACTTCTGGGCGACCGCCCTGGAGTACGAGGTGGAGGATCACAGCGCGCACATCGCGCGTCTGCTGGAGATAGGCGTGATCGACGAGTCCCAGCTGGTACGACACGAAGGCCGCGCCGGCTTCCGGGACGCCGCCGCCCGCCCGCCGCCCGGATGACCCGTTCGAGGCGGACACCGGCACGGGCCTTGGCCGGCGCCTGCTGTTCCAGCGGTGCCGGAGGCGAAGACGGTCAAGAACCGCCTGCACATCGACGTCCCCTCCGGCCCGGGGGAACGTGAGCAGACGATGCACCGACTCCAGGCACTCGGCGCCACCGCCGCCCAACACACAAATAGGGCCGCCCGGTGAGTGGACGGTGCTGGCCGACCCTGAGGGCAACGAGTTCTGCGTCTCCTGAGGCAACGGCGAGGGAGCGAGAGGGCCGCCCCGGATCAGGGCGTCCAGGAGCCGTCCGGCTGACGCCCCCGCCACTCGGACAGCGGCCGGTCGGCGCGGGTCGCCGTGTCGCCCGCACGCGCCGCGACCCCGGCGCCCTGGGAGGGCGGCGGGGCCGGAGCGAGGACGGGCTCAGGACTGCCGGGTGGGTTCGGGCAGCCGTGTCAGGAGGTGGCGGAGCGGCAGGTCAGCTGCCGTTGGCGGCCTTGATCAGGCCCTCCTTGGTGACGGCGCCCGCGTAGACGCTGCCGTCGTCGGTGAGCAGCACGTTCACCAGTCGGGTGCTGAAGACCCGGCCGGTGCCGAACTCGCCCTTCGCCTTCTCGGAGAAGGAGTCCAGCAGCGCGTCGGCACGGCCCGCGTCGGGCTCGGGCGCCTTGCCGCGCTCGGTGCCGGAACCCTCGGCAGCGGAACCCTCGGGGGCCTTCAGCTCGATCACCGAGTTCCAGCCCTTGCCGATGACCCGGCTCTCCTCGGCGCCGTTCACCCCGGCGAGTTCGCCGAAGCCGAGCTCGTCCAGGTCCAGGCCGCCCAGGTCCAGCTCACCGGGGCCCTCGGTCGCCTTGCCGCCGTCCCCGTGCTTGCCCTGGCTGCCGTGCTCGAACTCGTCCGCCTCGGTGACGGTGGCGCCCTTCGGCGGCTTGAAGCTGAAGGTGTCCGCGGCGGGCTTGGTGAAGTCGACCTTGGTGAAGCCGGCTTCCACGATGGCCTTACCGCCGCCCTTGGGGGCGAGGGTGAACTTCAGCGGGGAGCCGTTCTCGGCGTCCACGGCGATCCGGATGGCCTCCACCGTGGAGTCCGGCGCGTCCTTGGGGCTGATGGCCAGCTGGTAGGCGTCCCGCCCGGCGACCCGGGTGGTGCCGTCCACTGTGACCTTCGTGGTGTCGTCCACCGCGTCCAGTGCCTGGCGGGCGGCCTCTGCCGGGTTGGCGTGCTCCAGCCCGCCGGTCGGCGAGTCCTCGGACGCCTTGCCTTCGGCGTCCGCGGGCGCCTTGGCGTGGTAGGCGGCGTTGCCGGCCCGGTCGTAGCCCCAGACCTCACCCTCGTTGTGCACGAGGAGGTACTCGCCCTCGCCCTTGCCGAGCACGATGCGCTGCTTGCCGGGGCCGTCCGCGGCGATCTGGAGGGTGTTCTCGCCGGAGGCGAGCTGCATCAGCCTGCTCGACGGGTCGGGGTCGCCACCGGCCTCCGGCGCGGACGACTCGGCCATGCCCTTCAGCAGCTCGACCGCCGCACCGTTCTGCATGCCGGGAAGCCCCAGGTCGGCACTGACCCGGACGGTGCCGGACACCTGCTGTACGTCCGACTTCGCGATCTTGGCGATGAGTTCTTCCGCGGAGATCTTCGGCAGGTCCGGGTCGCCGTTGTCGGCGAGCGCCGGCACCAGGCCGATGCTGGCGACGGCGACACCTGCCACGGCCACCGGGACCACGTATCGCTTCGCCTTGTTGCTCTTTCGGGTCTCAGCCATGACTGCCCATCCTCCGTGCTGGCGGCACCCACCCCCGGCCGCCATCGACACCGGTTTCTCGGTGCGGGGTGGTGGTTCAATAACACCAAACCACACGCGGCGGGGCGTCAACCAGCGGGGGCGAACCGGGTAATCCCACGGGATGACATCGCGGAGCTTTCACCACCACCGGCCCCTAGGGGTTCCACCCGGTCACGGGGGCCACGGAGCGAGGCCACACGCCCCCGCTTGCCCCACACCCAGCGCCCCGCAGCCACACACCCCGCACCCCGCGCCCGGCCCCGACCCGGTCGTCAGCCGGCGCGGTGCACCACGGTGTCGCAGAGTTCCGCGAGTGCTTCCTTCGCCCCGCAGTCGGGTAGCGGCTGGAGTGCCTCCCGCGCCTGGTCGGCGTAGCGCACGGTGTCCCGGCGGGCCTGCTGGAGCGCCGGGTGGGCGCGCAGGCCGGCCAGTGCCTCGGCGTGCCGGGCGTCGTCGGTGAGATCGCCGTCGAGCAGCGCGCACAGTGCCCGGTCGTCGGCGGAGCCGCCCTGGGCGGCCATGGCGCGCAGGTGCAGCACCGGGAGGGTGGGCACGCCCTCCCGCAGGTCGGTTCCGGGGGTCTTGCCGGACTCGTGGGAGTCGCTGGCGATGTCCAGGACGTCGTCCGCGAGCTGGAAGGCGGTGCCGATGCGCTCCCCGTACTGGGTGAGCACGTCGACGGTGCGTTCGTCGGCGCCGGCCATGAGTGAGCCGAACCGGCCGGAGACGGCGATCAGCGAGCCCGTCTTGCCGGCGACGACCTCGAGGTAGTGGTCGATGGGGTCGGCGTTCTCCCGCGGCCCGGCCGTCTCCAGGATCTGGCCGGTGACCAGGCGCTCGAAGGCCTCCGCCTGGACGCGCACGGCCTCGGGGCCGAGTTCGGCGAGGATGTGCGAGGCGCGGGCGAAGAGGAAGTCCCCGGTGAGCACGGCGACCGAGTTGCCCCAGTTGACGTTGGCGCTGGGCACGCCGCGGCGCACGTCGGCCTCGTCCATCACGTCGTCGTGGTAGAGCGTCGCGAGGTGGGTCAGTTCGACGACGACGGCGGACGGCACGATGCCGGGGGCGTGGGGGTCGCCGAACTGGGCGGCGAGCATCGCCAGCAGCGGCCGGAACCGTTTGCCGCCGGCCCGCACCAGGTGCTGGGCGGCTTCGGTGATGAACGGCACGCTGCTCTTGGTGGCTTCGAACAACCCCTCTTCGACGGCCGCCAGACCGGCCTGGACATCGGCTTCCAGAGCCTGGTCCCGCACGCTCAGCCCCAAGGGCCCGACGACGGTCACGAGGGGGTCTCCTGTCTGCGGACAATCACTCAGCTGGTCACTGCGTCGCTGCCACCATCACGGGCAGCGTATCCGGTCACATGACGATCACGTCAGGCACGTCCCTCGATAGCCTGGGCGCGGCCGAGACCGGCGACGACCTCGAAGGCGAGGGCACCACCCCATGTCAGCAGCGAACCGTCTCATTCTTCCCGAAGACCATCTTTTCGGGCAGCACAATCTTCCCTACGGCGTCTTCAGCACGGCCGACACCCCTGGCCGGCGGCGCATCGGGATCCGCTACGGCGATCACGTACTCGACCTCGGCGCGGCGGCGGAGCTGTTCGCGTCGCCGCACGCGGACCTGTTGGCCGCGGACACCCTCAACCCGCTGCTGGCGGCGGGACGCGCGGTGTGGACGGCGGTGCGCACCGACGCGCGGCTGTGGCTGACGTCGGCGGCGGACCGGGAGCGGGTGGGTGAGCTGCTGGTGCCGCTGGCCGACGCCACCATGCACCTGCCGTTCGAGGTAGCCGACTACGTCGACTTCTACGCCAGTGAGCACCACGCCACCAACGTGGGCCGGATCTTCCGGCCGGACGGCGAGCCGCTCACGCCGAACTGGAAGCACCTGCCGATCGGCTACCACGGCCGGGCGGGCACCGTCGTGGTGTCGGGGACGGAGGTGCGGCGCCCCAGCGGTCAGCGCCGTCCGCCGGCCGATCCCGGCGCCGCGGTGCGTCCGGTGTTCGGTCCGTCGCAGCGGCTGGACATCGAGGCGGAGGTCGGCTTTGTGGTCGGCACGCCGTCGTCGCTGGGTGAGCCGGTGCCGCAGTCGGCGTTCCGCGAGCACGTCTTCGGTGTGTGCCTGCTCAACGACTGGTCGGCCCGGGACATCCAGGCGTGGGAGTACGTGCCGCTCGGCCCGTTCCTGGGCAAGTCGTTCGCCACGTCGGTGTCGGCGTGGGTGACGCCGCTGGAGGCGCTGGACTCGGCGCGGACGGCGCCGCCGGAGCGCAGCAACGCGCTGCTGGAGTACCTGGACGACGCGGAGCTGGAGCCCGGCGGCTTCGATCTGCGGATCAGTGTGTCGCTCAACGGCCACACGATCGCCGAACCGCCGTTCTCGGCGATGTACTGGACCGCGGCGCAGCAGCTGGCGCACATGACCGTCAACGGCGCGTCACTGCGAACGGGTGATCTCTTCGCGTCGGGAACGGTCAGCGGTCCGGAGCCGCACCAGCGCGGTTGCCTGCTGGAGCTGACCTGGTCCGGACGGGACGCCGTCGAACTCCCCGAGGGGAAGCGGACGTTCCTGGAGGACGGCGACGAGGTGGTGCTGACCGCCTGGGCGCCGGGTCCCGACGGCGCCCGGGTCGGCCTGGGAGAGGTGTCCGGGCGCATCGCCTGCTAGCTTGACCGCCATCTCTAACCGGCCTTCACCGGCCCTTCACCGACGACCGAGGAGAAGCACGTGCGCACGTCAGCGCGTTACACGGGGGCGGTCGCCGTCATGGCGGCCGTGCTGCTCATGAGCGGTTGCGGAAGCAGCAGCGAGGACGAGGGCGCGAAGGACGAGAAGCCGCCCGCCTCGGAGGGGGGCGGCGAGGAGGCCGCGGCCCAGCCGGGTTCGGTGCAGGGCATCTGGAACGCGACGGTCGACGGCAAGGACGTCGTGCTGTCCGTGCTGGGTGACGGCGCGACGCTGCTGCGGGGCGACATGGCCTGCACCGGCCGGGTCACCGACGCGGGTCAGCCGTCGCTGACCCTGAAGTGCCCCGACGGCAGCGGTGAGGAGCGCACCAACGGGACCGTCGACGGCATCGAGGGCAAGGAGATGAAGGTGACCTGGAACGGCGGTGACACGGACACCTTCGTGAAGGTCGCCGACGCGCCCAAGGACGCCCCGACGGATCTGAGCGACCTGGAGAACCTCATCCCCAAGGGCTGAGGCCAGGCATGACAGGACCGGGTCGCCGTCAGCGGACGAACACCCCCGCCTGGGAGGCCAGGTCGAGGAAGTACTGCGGTGCGACGCCCAGTACCAGGGTCACGACGACGGCCACGCCGATGGTGACGCTGGTGAAGCTGCTGGGGATGGCGACCGTCGGGCCGTCCGCGCGGGGCTCGCTGAAGAACATCAGCACGATGACGCGGACGTAGAAGAACGCGGCGATCGCGGAGGCGATGACGCCGACCACGACCAGTGCGCCCGCGCCGCCTTCGGCCGCCGCCTTGAACACCGCGAACTTGCCGGCGAAGCCGGAGGTGAGCGGGATGCCGGCGAAGGCGAGCAGGAAGAGGGCGAAGACGGCGGCGACGAGCGGTGAGCGCCTGCCCAGTCCGGCCCACTTCGACAGGTGGGTGGCCTCTCCCCCGGAGTCGCGGACCAGTGTCACCACGGCGAACGCGCCGAGGGTGACGAAGGAGTACGCGAGCAGGTAGAAGAGCACCGAGGAGATGCCCTCCGGTGAGGTGGCGACGACGCCGGCCAGGATGAAGCCGGCGTGCGCGATGGAGGAGTAGGCGAGCAGCCGCTTCACGTCGGTCTGGGTGATGGCGACGATCGCGCCGATCAGCATGGACGCGATGGCCACGCCCCACACGATCGGCTGCCAGTCCCAGCGCAGGCCGGGCAGCACCACGTAGAGCAGCCGCAGCAGGGCGCCGAACGCGGCGACCTTGGTGGCGGCGGCCATGAAGCCGGTGACGGGGGTCGGGGCGCCCTGGTAGACGTCGGGGGTCCACATGTGGAAGGGGACGGCGCCGACCTTGAACAGCAGGCCCATCATCACCATGGCGCCGCCGATCAGCAGCAGCGCGTCGTTGCCCATGGCGGCGGCGAGCGCCGGGTCGGGGCTGGCGACGGTGCCGTCCACGACCCGGGCGATGCCCGCGTAGTCGACGGTGCCGGCGTAGCCGTAGAGCAGCGCGATGCCGAAGATGAGGAACGCCGAGGAGAAGGCGCCGAGCAGGAAGTACTTGACCGCCGCCTCCTGCGAGAGCAGCCGCCGGCGGCGGGCCAGCGCGCAGAGCAGGTAGAGCGGCAGCGAGAAGACCTCGAGCGCGATGAACAGCGTCAGCAGGTCGTTGGCGGCCGGGAAGATCATCATGCCGCCGACCGCGAAGAGCAGCAGCGGGAAGATCTCGGTGGTGGTCCAGCCGGCCTTGGTCGCGGCCTGCTCGCCCTCGCCGCCGGGTACCGAGGCGGGTTGGGCGGCGAAGGAGTCCACCCGCGCGCCGTGCGCGACGGGTTCCAGTTTGCGTTCGGCGAAGGTGAAGACGGAGGCCAGCGCGACCAGCAGGATGATGCCCTGGAGGAACAGCGCGGGGCCGTCGACGGCGATGGAGCCGAGGCCGACCACCGCGGCCTTCCCCGTGGCGTGGCCGCCGGCGGCGAGGCCGACGACGGCCGCGAAGCTGCCGGCGAGGGCGAGCGCGGCGAGTCCTACCTGGGCGGGGTAGCGGACGTTCCGCGGTGCGAACGCCTCGACCAGGATGCCGAGCACGGCGACGCCGAGCACGATCAGGGCCGGGGACAGCTGGACGTATTCGATCGAGGGCGTGCCCGACGCCGGCGCGCTGCTCGTCCACAGACTGTGGACGGATGCCGCGATCTGGTCGGTGCTCGTTGGGGCACTCACTTCGCCGCCTCCACCTCTGGCTCGGGGTCGGTCTTCTGCACATCCGACAGGGTGTGCTCAACCGCCGGGTTGACGATCTCGGTCAGCGGCTTCGGGAAGACCCCGAGGACGATCAGCAGGGCGATCAGCGGCGCGACCACGGCGAGTTCGCGGGGCCGCAGGTCGGGCATGGACGCGATCTCCGGCTTCTCGACCGGCCCGGTCATGGTCCGCTGGTACAGCAGCAGGACGTACAGGGCCGCCAGCACGATGCCCGCGGTGGCGACGATGCCGGCCGCCGGGTAGCGGCTGAAGGTGCCCACCAGGACGAGGAACTCGCTGACGAAGGGGGCGAGTCCGGGCAGCGACAGGGTGGCGAGTCCGCCGACGAGGAAGGTGCCGGCGAGTACCGGTGCGACCTTCTGCACCCCTCCGTAGTCCGCGATGAGCCGCGAGCCGCGCCGGGAGATGAGGAAGCCGGCGACGAGCATCAGGGCGGCGGTGGAGAGGCCGTGGAAGACCATGTACAGCGTCGCGCCGCTCTGGCCCTGGCTGGTCATCGCGAAGATGCCCAGCACGATGAAGCCGAAGTGGGAGATCGACGCGTACGCCACCAGGCGTTTGATGTCGCGCTGGCCGACGGCGAGCAGCGCGCCGTAGATGATGCTGACCAGCGCCAGCGTGATCACCACCGGGGTCGCCCAGGCGCTCGCCTCGGGGAAGAGGCCGAGGCAGAACCGCAGCATCGCGAAGGTGCCGACCTTGTCGACGACCGCGGTGATCAGTACCGCGACGGGTGAGGTGGCCTCGCCCATGGCGTTGGGCAGCCAGGTGTGCAGCGGCCACAGCGGCGCCTTGATCGCGAAGGCGAGGAAGAAGCCGAGGAACAGCAGCCGTTCCATGCCGGTGCCCATGGTCAGCTCGCCGGCGGCGCGGGCCTCGGTGATCTGCTGGAGGGAGAACGTGCCCTCGCCGAGCTGGTCGGCGGTGACGACGTAGAGGCCGATGACGGCGGCCAGCATGACGAGGCCGCCGGCCAGGTTGTAGAGCAGGAACTTGACCGCGGCGTAGCTGCGCTGCTTGGCGCCGTCCTCCTCGCCGCCCGCGTGGGCGCGGTCGCCGAAGCCGCCGATGAGGAAGTACATCGGGATGAGCATGGCTTCGAAGAAGATGTAGAAGAGGAAGACGTCGGTGGCGGCGAAGGAGATGATCACCATCGCCTCGACCATCAGGATCAGCGCGAAGAAGCCCTGCGTGGGCCGCCACCGCCGGTTCGTCCCGCCCGCGTCCTCGGCGTCGTCGGCGTCGGCGTCGGCGTCGGCGTCGTTCCAGCCGGCGCCGATGACGAACGGGATGAGCAGCGCGGTCAGCGCGATCATCGCCACGCCGATGCCGTCGGCGCCCAGTTCGTAGCGGACGCCGAAGTCGGCGATCCACGCGTGGGACTCGGTCAGCTGGTAGCGGTCACCGCCGGGGTCGAAGCGGATCAGCACCACCGCGGCGAGCACCAGCGTCGCGAGTGACACCAGCAGTGCCAGCCACTTGGCGGCGGACCGCTTCGCGGCGGGCACGGCAGCGGTGGCGACCGCGCCGAGGGCGGGCAGCACGGCTGTCGCCGTGAGCAGGGGAAAGGTGGAAGCAGACATGAATCAGACCGCCCTCATCAGCAGGGTGGCAGCGATCAGGAGCGCCGCACCGCCGAACATCGAGACCGCGTAACTGCGGGCGAAGCCGTTCTGGACGCGTCGCAGCCGGCCGGACAGCCCACCGAACCCGGCGGCGGTGCCGTTGACGACACCGTCGACGAGTTTGTGGTCGACGTAGACGAGGCTGCGGGTGAGGTGCTCGCCGCCGCGGACCAGCACGACGTGGTTGACGTCGTCCTGGAGCAGGTCGCGTCGGGCCGCTCGGGTGAGCACGCTGCCGCGCGGGGCGACCACGGGGACGGGGCTGCGCCCGTACTGGAGCCAGGCCACGCCGACACCGACGAGCAGCACGACGACGGTGAGCGAGGTGATGACCGGGACGCTCAGCGGCGGGTGTCCGTGCTCGTAGGCGGTGACGGGTTCCAGCCAGTTGACGAAGGCGTCGTTCAGCTTGAACAGGCCGCCGGCGAAGACCGAGCCGAAGGCGAGCACCACCATGGGGATGGTCATGGACTTCGGCGACTCGTGCGGGTGCGGCTCGTTGCCCTGGGCGTCGGGCTGCCAGCGCTTCTCGCCGAAGAACGTCAGGATCATCACGCGCGTCATGTAGTAGGCGGTGATGGCCGCGCCGAGCAGGGTGACGAGGCCCAGGATCCAGCCCTGGGTGCCGCCCTTGGCGAAGGCCGCCTCGATGATGGCGTCCTTGGAGAAGAAGCCGGAGAGGCCGGGGAAGCCGATGATGGCGAGGTAGCCGAGCCCGAAGGTGACGAAGGTGACCGGCATGTACTTGCGCAGGCCGCCGTACTTGCGCATGTCGACCTCGTCGTTCATGCCGTGCATGACGGAGCCGGCGCCGAGGAACAGCCCGGCCTTGAAGAAGCCGTGCGTGACGAGGTGCATGATCGCGAAGGCGTAGCCGATCGGGCCGAGGCCGGCGGCGAGCACCATGTAGCCGATCTGCGACATGGTCGAGCCGGCGAGCGCCTTCTTGATGTCGTCCTTGGCGCAACCGATGATCGCACCGAACAGCAGCGTGACGGCGCCGACGGCGACCACCACGGTCTGCGCGTCGGGTGCGGCGTTGAAGATCGCTCCGGAGCGGGTGATGAGGTAGACGCCGGCGGTGACCATCGTCGCCGCGTGGATCAGGGCGGAGACCGGGGTCGGGCCCTCCATGGCGTCGCCCAGCCAGGACTGGAGTGGTACCTGGGCGGACTTGCCGCACGCGGCGAGCAGCAGCATCAGGCCGATCGCGGTGAGCGTGCCCTCGCTCGCCTCGGTGGCGCTGCCGAGCACGGGGGTGAAGGCGAAGGTGCCGAAGGTGGTGAACATGAGGAAGATGGCGATGGCCAGTCCCATGTCGCCGACCCGGTTGACCAGGAACGCCTTCTTCGCGGCGGTGGCCGCGCTGGGCTTGTGCTGCCAGAAGCCGATCAGCAGGAACGAGGCGAGGCCGACGCCCTCCCAGCCGACGTACAGCAGCAGGTAGTTGTCGGCGAGGACGAGCAGCAGCATCGCCGACAGGAACAGGTTGAGATAACCGAAGAAGCGGCGGCGGCGCTCGTCGTGCTCCATGTAGCCGATCGAGTAGATGTGGATCAGGGTGCCCACACCGGTGATCAGCAGCACGAAGGTCATCGACAGCTGGTCCAGCTGGAAGGCGACGTCCGCCTGGAAGTCGGCCACCGGCACCCAGCTGAACAGGTGCTGGTGCAGGGCGCGGTCGTCCCCGCCGCGGCCGAGCATGTCGGCGAAGAGCACGCCGGCGATGACGAAGGACGCGCCGGCCAGCACGGTGCCGAGCCAGTGCCCGATCCCGTCCAGCCTTCGCCCGCCGCACAGCAGGACGGCCGCGCCGAGCAGCGGCGCCGCGACGAGCAGTCCGATCAATGACTCCACTGGTTCGTACCCCTTACAGCTTCATCAGGCTGGCGTCGTCGACCGAGGCCGAGTGGCGGGAGCGGTAGAGCATCACGATGATCGCCAGTCCCACCACGACCTCCGCGGCGGCGACGACCATGACGAAGAACGCCATGACCTGACCGTCGAGGTTGCCGTGCATGCGGGAGAAGGAGACCAGGGTGAGGTTGGCCGCGTTCAGCATCAGCTCGACGCTCATGAAGACCACGATGGCGTTCCGCCGGATCAGCACGCCGGAGGCGCCGATGGTGAACAGCAGGGCGGCCAGGTACAGGTAGTTCACCGGGTTCACTTGCCGGCCTCCTCGGCGGGCGTCTGCCCGTGGTACTCGGCGGTGCGCCGTTCCAGGGCCGCGAGTTCGGCCAGCCGCTCGGGGCTGATCTCCCGGACCTGGCCGCGTTCGCGGAGCGTGGGGTTGACGGTCAGCTCGGACGGGGTGCCGTCGGGCAGCAGACCGGGCTGGTTGACGCCGTTGTGCCGGGCGTAGACGCCGGGCGCGGGCAGCGGCGGCAGTTGCTTGCCGGCGCGGACGCGGGCTTCGGCCTGCTCACGCTGCGAGGCGGGCTTCTCGATGCGCTCCCGGTGGGTGAGCATCGTGGCGCCGACCGCTGCGACGGTGAGCAGCACGCCGGTGATCTCGAAGGCGACGACGTACTCGGTGAACAGCTTCTCGGCGATGCCCGGCACGTTGCCGCCGTGTGCGGCGTTGGCTTCGGCGAGGCCGGTGAAGGTGCCCAGCGAGGCCTGGCCGATACCGGCGATGAGCAGCATCGCAAGGCCGACCGCGCAGAGCACGGCCATCCAGCGCTGCCCCTTGAGGGTTTCCTTCAGTGAGTCGGCGGCGCTGACGCCGACCAGCATCAGTACGAAGAGGAACAGCATCATGACCGCGCCGGTGTAGACGACGATCTGCACGATGCCCAGGAAGTAGGCGCCGTTGGCGAGGTAGAAGACGGCGAGCACGATCATGGTTCCGGCGAGGCAGAGCGCGGAGTGGACCGCGCGCCGCAGCAGGACGGTGCCGAGTGCGCCGGCGACGGCGAAGGCGCCCAGTACGTAGAACTGGACGGCCTCCGCTGTGGAGGTGGTGGCTGCCAGCAGGTCGGGGCCGGTGGCGAGTGCGGTGCTCACTTGTCGTTCACCGCCTCGGCGGCCGGCGCGGTGGTCGGCTCGGGGGCGGGTTCGGCGGCCGGCTCGTCCGCGCCGAAGGTGTCGGCGGACGCCTGGGGCACGCCGCTGTCGGTGATGTCCTGCTGGACGGTGCCGGGGGCGGCCTCGGTGACGAGCCCGCTGTAGTAGTCCTTGTCGGTCATGCCGGGGAAGATCGCGTGCGGCGAGTCGACCATGCCCTCCTGGAGGCCGACGAGCAGCTCCTCCTTGGTGTAGATGAGCGACTCACGGGTGCGGTCGGCGAGTTCGTACTCGTTGGTCATGGTCAGTGCCCGGGTGGGGCACGCCTCGACGCACAGTCCGCACAGGATGCAGCGCAGGTAGTTGATCTGGTAGACGCGGCCGTAGCGCTCCCCGGGCGAGTAGCGCTCCTCCTCGGTGTTGTCGGCGCCCTCGACGTAGATGGCGTCGGCCGGGCAGGCCCAGGCGCACAGTTCGCAGCCGATGCACTTCTCCAGGCCGTCCGGGTGCCGGTTCAGCTGGTGGCGGCCGTGGAAGCGCGGCGCGGTGGGCTTCTTCTCCTCGGGGTACTGCTCGGTGAGCCGCTTCTTGAACATGGCCTTGAAGGTCACGCCGAAGCCGGCCACCGGGTTGAGGAATTCAGGCATCGTCGGACTCCTTGCTCTCGGCGCTCTCGGCATCGCGCGAGTCCCGGTCGCCGCCGGCTCCGGCCGGTACGGTGGCCGGCTGCTCGTGGCGGGACCTGCGGCGCGGTACCGCCGGCAGGCTCTGCCCCGGCAGCGGCGGCACGGGGTAGCCGCCCGCCATCGGGTCGAACTCGGGTTCGCCGGCTGCCTCCGCCTCGGCGGCGGTCCGGCGTTCCTCCCGGTCGCGGAAGATGTCCACGACGAAGGAGATCAGCAGCAGCGCGAGAATGCCGCCGGCGACCCACAGGATGATCTGGGTGAACTCGTAGCCCTCGTTGCGCATCGCCCGGACGGTGGCGACCATCATCAGCCACACCAGGGAGACGGGGATGAGGATCTTCCAGCCCAGCTTCATGAACTGGTCGTAGCGGACCCGCGGCAGGGTGCCGCGCAGCCAGACGAAGACGAACAGCAGCATGTTGAGCTTGATGACGAACCACAGCAGCGGCCACCAGCCCTCGTTGGCGCCCGGCCACCAGGTGGAGATGGGTGCCGGCGCACGCCAGCCGCCGAGGAACAGCGTCACGGCGAGCGCGGAGACGGTGACCATGTGGATGTACTCGGCGAGCATGAACATCGCGAACTTGATCGACGAGTACTCGGTGTTGAAGCCGCCGACGAGGTCGCCCTCGGACTCGGGCATGTCGAACGGCGCCCGGTGGGCCTCACCGACCATGGCGACCATGTAGATGAGGAACGACACGGGCAGCAGCACCGCGAACCAGGTGTCGCCCTGCGCGCCGACGATCGTCGAGGTGGACATCGAGCCGGAGTAGAGGAACACCGCGGCGAAGCTGAGGCCCATGGCGACCTCGTAGCTGATGATCTGGGCGGTGGCCCGCACGCCGCCGAGCAGCGGGTACGTCGAGCCGGACGACCAGCCGGCGAGCACGGTGCCGTAGGCGGCGATGGACGCGGTGGCGAGGATGTAGAGGATCGCCACCGGCATGTCGGTGAGCTGCATCGCGGTGCGGGTGCCGAAGATCGACACCTCGTTGCCGGGCGGACCGAAGGGGATGACGGCGATCGCCATGAAGGCCGGGATGGCGCCGAGGATCGGGGCCAGCACGTAGACGGCCTTGTCGGCGCCCTTGACGGTGACGTCCTCCTTCAGCATCAGCTTGATGCCGTCGGCGAGCGACTGGAGCATGCCCCAGGGGCCGTGCCGGTTGGGGCCGACCCGCAGCTGCATCCAGGCGACGACCTTGCGCTCCATGACGATGGAGATGAGCACGGTCACCATCAGGAAGGCGAAGCAGAAGACCGCCTTGACCAGGATCAGCCAGAACGGGTCGGTCCCGAACATGGACAGGTCCTCGGCGGCGAGGTGGACCGGGAAGCCGGGGATCCCCGCCTGGTTGACGCTCACGCTCGCACCTCCGGTGATGCTGCTTCGGTGTCGGTGCCGGGGTCGGCGGGGGCGCCGATCCGGACCAGCCCGCCGGGCTGCGCACCGGTGTCCGCGGCGACGCCGCCGCCGACGGAGTTGAGCGGCAGCCACACCACCCGGTCGGGCATGGGGGTGACGGCCAGCGGCAGCCGCACGGT
>NZ_BAAHCA010000020.1:0-19681 GCF_054776295.1 Streptomyces sparsus | reverse complement strand
CCCGGCGGCACAGCCGCCGCGCACCGCGCCCTCGCCGGCTGTGCCCGACCCGCACCCCGCGGGAGCGCGCGCCGCCGAGGACTACGCGAAGGACCTGCGCACCATGTGCCAGGTCGTCATGAACAGTCCCGGCGCCCTGCACACGCTGCACGACTTCCTCTCCCGCAGCCTGCCCGAACCCGGTGGCGCCCGGGCACTGGGCTGCGCGCTGCACCTCGCGGGCTGCGCGGAAAGCGCCCAGTTCTGGTGGCAGTACGCCGCCGGCGCCGGCGACCACCCGGCCGCCTACTGCCTCTACCTCCACCATCAGGCGCACGGCGAGGACCACCAGGCCCACTGGTGGTACGACCAGGCCGACCTCACCGTCGACCCGATGGACGAGGAGGACACCGAGACCGAACGATCCACGGCTCTGCGTGTGCTGCGCGCGCTGCACGGCGACCGCGTCGTCAGCCAGACCCTGGACGCGGTTCTCGCCTACGTGCCGGCCGCGGTCGGATTCGTCGACGACGACCTGGATCTCCCCCTGCCGGACGAGGACTTCACCGAACGCATAGAAGCCCTCATCGCGCACGCCGCGACCCGGTGCGGCGGCCCGCCGTCCCGTGCGGCCCGCGCGACCCGCCCGCTGCCGGCACGCACACCGGCGGAACCGGGCAGCGACACCATCACGGCGGCCAACACCGTCGTGCACACCTGAGGCCACCGTCACGCCCGACCTCTTCAAGGCCACTGCCGGTAGGGACTGGGTTCCGCCTCGGGCTCGGCCGGGGCGGAACCCAGCGTTCGACGTCATACGGCGACCGGCGGGGGAGTACGGCGTCGGAAAGGACAAGCGAGAGGACCGGCCTCATAGCGCGTCAGGACGAGCGTCCCCGCCGCCATGGCCTGCTCAAGGCCGGACAGGCGCCGGTTCCGCCTCCGACCGCCGCACCACCCCGGCGCGACAGCGCCCCCGCTACCCGTCCCCGCCTTCGCTTCCGGCCTCGTCCGGGTGGAGGGCGTCGAGGATGAGGCCGAGACCGAAGGTGAACTCGTCGGCGTAGTCGTAGCCGGGCTTGAGGGCGTGCTCGGTGACGAGCTCCGTGAGGTGGGGATAGGCGTCGGCGGGCATCTCGCGCAGGATGGCCCCCGCGACCTCGTCCAGCTCCGAAGAGCCGCTGAACGGCAGACTCAGCTCCTGGAGCACGAAGCCGTACAGGTAGCTGTCCATCAGTGAGAAGGCGTGCGCCGCCATCACGACCGAGAACCCCCCGGCGCGCAACGCACCGATGACGGCGTCGTGGTGACGCAGGGTCGCCGGACCGGGCCGGGCGCGGGAGTCCATCAGCGCGATGGCCCACGGATGGCGACGGAGCACCTCGCGTGCGGACTCCGCGCGGTGGCGCATGGCGGTCTTCCAGTCCCCGTCCCGCGGCGGGAGCTCGATCTCGCCGAACACCGCGTCCACCATGCCGTCGAGAACGTCGTCCTTGCCCGCCACGTGGTGGTAGAGCGACATGGCCTCGACGCCCAACGGTTCGGCGATCGCCCGCATGGTGAGAGCGGCCGACCCCTTCTCGTCCGCCACCTCCACCGCCGTGCGGATCACGCGCTCGCGACTGAGCGGGGTGCGCGCCGCCGCGCCGCGGCGCCCCCTGCCTCCCTCGGGCATCGAGCCTCCTCTTCCCTGCCACCTTGACTGCCTTACGTCATAAGGCTAGCGTACCTTACGACATAAGGCAGGCATTGCGGTGAGAGGGCTGCGCCATGGGCACGGATCGTGTGAAGAAGGTCTGCATCATCGGAGCTTCGGGGAAGCTCGGGCAGTACATGGTCCGGCACGCGCTGGACCGCGGATACGAGGTGGTCGGCGTGTGCCGGGAGCGCAGTGTGCCGAAGCTGGCCGCGTTCGACGGCCGCATGACCATCGTTCCCGGACCCACGAACGATCCGGAGGTCATCCGGCGGGCGGTCGCCGGCTGCGACGGGGTACTGACGGTGCTCGTGCCCTGGGGTGTGCAGCAGTACTCGTCGGGAACGGCCCAGGCGGTACTCGACCACGCGCGCCCGGGCGCGCGCCTGGTCTTCTCCTGCGGCTGGCACATCACCCGCGACGGCAGGGACACCTACTCACGCCTGTTCACCACGGGCGTCCGGATAGCGGCCCGGATCGGCAAGCTGGTCCGCGCCGTCGAGATCGACGACCAGGTGGAGGCCTGCCGCCGGGTGTTCGCCAGCAGCACCCGGTGGACGGTGGTGCGCGGGAGCAGCCTGGAGGAGGGGGAGAGCCAGGGCCTGCCCGTGTGGAGCCGGCACGTGGGTGACCCGGTTCTGGCCAGCAACCTGACGCGCCGCGTCGACTTCGCGCTCTTCATGGTGGAGGCGCTCACCGACGACTCCCTGGTCCAGGAGGCCCCCGCCATCGTCGGCCGCCTCACTCCCAGCGCACTCGCCCACACCGCCGACCCCCACGAGCACGCCTAGGCAACCCCCGGGTCGCACGGCCCCCGCCCGTGCGACCCCACCCGGTCTCGCCGGAGGAGGCCGGCCCGCCACTCCTGCACGTGCCTCCACCGACGGGCCCACGCCCGAACGACGTCCCCCACCGATGCGCCACCCGCCGGGAGCGTCGCTACCGCGCCGCGCCCACCGCGGTCGCCTCGCTTGTCGCCTCCTCGTCCCCGCCGGACTCCGGCTCCGGCGGGGACGACCACAGAACCCACCAGCACGCCGTCATCCACAGCCCTGCCAGCAGGACGGACGCCAGGACGTCGCTGAGGTGGTGCACTCCGGCGTACAGGCGCTGGAACGCCACCGCGATCGGAGCCAGTACCGCCAGAGCGACGGCCGGCAGACGCCACCACCGGTTCCGGGTGGCGTGGAAGACGATGATCGCGACGCACAGCGTGAGTACCAGGGTGGCTGCCATGTGGCCGGAGGGAAAGCTGGCCGTCGGCCGCAGACCGGGGTGGAGCTGAGTGACGTCCGGGCGTTCCCGGGCGACGGTGACGGTCGTGACCAGGTACAGCGAGAGCTCACCGGCGAGCCCGAGGGCCACCAGGGCGACGGGTCGCCAGCTGCGGGTGACGGCGACCCCCAGTGGCCCGATCACGAGTGCGCCCGTGACGATTCCCGTGGTCCCGCCGAGCGTCCTCGCCCATTCGGTCACCGTGTCCAGCCACGGGGTGCGCAGTTCGGTCGCCCACCGCGTCGCCTCGTCGTCCCAGGCGGGGGACGCGGAGTCGCCGTCCGGGCCCGTGATCAGGTAGCCCAGGCCGTAGAGGAGCCCCGCGATCACAGCCCAGGCCACCAGTAGTTGGGCCAGTGCGAGCCAGGGGTGAGCCAGCGCGGGGGAGTGCCGCAGCGGTACCGGACGCAACCCCTCCCGGGGCGCCGGCTCCAGTCCTTCCGACAACGCAGGCGTGCCACGCGTACCGGGCGGGGCGCCCCACCGCCACTGACGGAAGGCGATGGCGGTCAGGGCCAGCCACACCAGGCCCAGCAGCCATCCGGCCAGTACGTCGCTGAGGTAGTGCACCCCCAGGGCGATCCGGGTCAGACCCACCACGAGGACGGCCGCCACCATCACTCCGGCGAACAACGGACGGGCCCGGCGGCGCACCACGGGGAGAAACACCAGCAGCAGCACCCCGTACGACACAGCCGAACCGAGCGCGTGCCCACTGGGGAAGCTCAGACCGGACTGGTGCGACAGCGGCTCCTCCACCACCGGACGCAGCCGCCCGACCAGTTCCTTGACCACCGCGTTGAGACCCATCGCGCCGAGTGAGGTGGCCACCACGTACAGGGCGATCGGCCACTGGCGGCGCACCACCAACCACAGCGCGCCGATGCCCATCAGCCACAGCAGCATCGGCGTACCGCCGAGATCGGTGAGCACCTTCAGCGACTTGGTGAGCATCGCGTTGCCGGCCACCACCGAGTTCAGCGCGTCGGCAACGGCTTGGTCGGCCTCTCGCATAGGTGCCCACCGAACACGGACGAGGACGAGGAGGACCGCGAATCCCACGCCGGCCGCCAGCGTCACCGCCCAGGCGACGGAACCTCTCGCCTCGGACTTGTCAGGACGCACCAGGGCACCGCTCCTTCGCTCAGACAACCGGGCACAGCCTCCCGACTGCCCCGACACAACGGAAGGACACCCGCTACCCGGCAGCCGTACTCACCGGACGCAGCTCCCGGGGCGCTGATCGCTGAGGGGGTGCCCCGCTCCGTCTGCTGAGCGACGAGCGGCTCGTCCCGTTCCGAAGCGCAGACCCAGGAGGCCTGCGCTTGAAGTCGTCGCCCCGGATTCCGGGCTGTCCATGCCGTTCCTGATGGCTCTCGGTGGGCTGGATGAACCTCGTGTGCTGCCCGGCAGGACGCCGTATGGGCTGACCGGACAGGAGGAGCGGCTGACCGGCCTCAGCCCGCAAGCGGCACGGGAACGGACGGACCTGGCCTGTCGCGCACTGGCGGCCGTCGACGGGACGCCGGTCGCCGACGACGCGGAGCGCGTCGCGGCGGCGGTGCTGCGTGAACGCCTCGCCACGCAGGTCGCGCTGGCCGAGGCCGACGCGTACGACACCGGGCACTCTCGACGGCCCCGTCCAGCGGGTGCGGCAAGCGGTGGCACTGCTCGATCAGGGCAAGGACACAGCGTGGGAAGCGTTGCTGGCGCGGCTGCGGGCGGCACCGGAAACGCTCGACGAGGATCCACCGACGCGCCTGCAGTGCATCGGGTGCCCGCGCGGCGCTGACGTGCGAGCCGCTCCCGGCAGTGCCCAGGCTCATCATCCGACTTTGCGCACCTGGGTGGTCTCGGGGGTGAGCGGGGTGCCGTCGCCACGGGTGGGCGCGACGTCCGGCACCGGATCGCCGTGCTGATCGACCAGGACGGAGTGGATCTCGCCAGGGGCGAAGGCGTGGCGTTCCCCCCACTGCCGCAGGGTGACGATCACGGGGAAGAGGTCGCGACCGGCGTCGGTCAGCACGTATTCGCGACGACGTCCTGTAGCAGCGGTGCGCTGGGCGATGAACCCGCGCGCGGTGAGCTTGCGCAGACGGTCGGTGAGGATGTTGCGGGCGATGCCGGTACGTCGCTGGAACTCGGTGAACGATCGTGCCCCGTCCATCGCGTCCCGGATGACGAGCAGGCTCCACCTGTCGCCGACGAGGTCGAGTGTGCGGGCGACGGGGCAGTCGGGGTCGGACCAGTCCGGGTCCGGGGCACACACGGTGATGCGCGGCATGACACCTCCGATGAGTTGCGTATTGAAACCATCATGCCGTAGCGTCAAATAAGTTGCAATTTGCTACTCATCAAGGCTGGAGTGCGATGGAATCCGCGATGAACGCGTGGCGGCGGTTGCTGCTCGCAGTGGTCTGCGGCGTTGCGGTGTCGAGCATCTACGCCGCGCAGCCGGTACTGGAACCAATGGGACGCGACCTCGGCCTCTCGCCGGAACTCACCGGCTGGATCGTCGCGACCGGCCAGTTGGGCTATCTCGTCGGGCTGGTGCTGCTGGTACCGCTCGGCGACGTGGCCGACCGCCGCCGGCTCATCGCCGTGCACCTCGCGCTCACGGCGTTGGGCCTCCTCCTGACGTCACTCGCGTCCACCACGTGGATGGCGATCGTGGGTCTCGCCGTGGCCGGCTTGTTCGCCGTCGTCGTGCAGACCACGGTGGCCTACGCCGCCTCGGCGTCACCGCCGGCCGAACGGGGACGGAACATCGGCGTCGTGACCTCAGGCGTCGTGGCGGGCATCCTGGGTGCCCGTGTCGTCACCGGCACGCTCGCGGAGGTGGCGGGCTGGCGGAGCGTCTACGCCGTGCTGGCGGTGTTGTCACTCGGGCTCGCGGCGCTCGTCCTGGCCGTGCTTCCACAGGAGGAGCGCCCGCCCCGAACCTCGGGGTACGGGCAGGCCGTCGCCTCGCTGGGCGGGTTGTTCAAGGACCGCACGCTTCTGACGCGCGGCCTCATCGCCTTCTTCCTGTTCGCGTCGTTCGGAACCCTGTGGAGCGGACTGGCTCTGCCCCTGGCGGGCTCTCCGTGGCAGCTGAGCGAGAGTCAGATCGGGTTGTTCGGCATCGCCGGACTCGCAGGCGCGCTCGGTGCGGCTCGTGCGGGGCGGTGGGCGGACGCTGGAAGGGCGGCGCCGGTCACCGGTCTCGCCCTCACCCTCCTCATCCTCTCGTGGGCAACGATCGCGCAGCTGCCGTGGTCCCTGTGGCTCCTCGTCGTCGGAGTGATCCTCCTCGACTTCGCGGTCCAGGCCGTGCACGTGAGCAGCCAGCACCAGCTTGCGGTCGTGCACGCGGACCGCACCAGCAGTGTCATCGGCAGCTACATGGTCTTCTACTCACTCGGCTCCGCCCTCGGCGCCGCCGCGACCACCGCCCTCTTCACCACCTACGGCTGGAGCGGCGCAAGCCTTCTCGGAGCTGCCTTCGCGGCCTGCGCACTGGCCGTGTGGGCGGTCGACCGGCGCATTCCCCAGGCCGCCCCACGCCGGTCGTCGCCGCCGCGGCCCCGGCGCGCGCTCCCTCTACCCCAACGGCACCCGTGACCCTCCGTGGGAAGTGTCATGGACCCCTCGCCCACGGCATCCCCATCATCTTTCTCACCGCCCTGGGCGCCGATGGGAACACAGCGCCCGCGGCTACGCCGCCGGCGCTGGCGACTATGTCGGCAAACCCTTCGACCCCTGGGTCCTGCGCGCGAAGGTCGCCGTCTTCACCGTCCTCCTCCTCGAACGCCGACGCAACCGCCGAACCGAGAACGGGCGCCCCCACCAAGTGGCGTAGACCGCGACCAACGCCACCAGCAGCACCGCCCCGACAGGACTGGGCACCCCGCGGCGTGCAGGAGGCGTTCTCCACGTCATCCTCACAACCGCTGACGCTGGGAGGGGGGTTGGTTGGTGTACCGAGTGCGTGCTGGCCTGCGGTGTTGTGGGTGTGTTGAGAGGCCGGTGGGCGGTCGGGTCGGGTCGGGCGGGATGCGTGAGGTGGGGTTGTGTGGTGTGTGGCATGGGGCTGGGTGTGTTGTAGGTAGCCCTAGTGTCGCGTGAATGAAGTCCTTGGACGTGGGAGTGTGGCGTGTTCGAGGATTTCGTCGGCGGTCTTGGTCCAGGTGAACGGCTGGCAGCGGTCGTTGTAGGCGGTGATGTAGCGGCGGATGGCGTCGGTGAGGTCGGCGACGGAGGTCAAGGTGCCGCGGCGTATGGCCTGGCGCGTGATGATGCCGAAGAAGATCTCCACCAGGTTCAGCCAGGAGCAGGAGGTCGGGGTGGAGTGCAGGGTGATCCGCGGGTTCTTCGCCAGCCACGCCTTCACGCGGGGGTGCCTGTGGGTGGCGTAGTTGTCGACGACCACGTGAAGTTTCACCCTGGGGTGGGCCTTGGCGACCTGCTTGAGGAAGCGCAGGAACTCGTCGTTGCGGTGCCGGTCGTAGCAGGCGTCGGCGGTGATCTTCCCAGAGGCGACGTCCAGGGCGGCGAACAAGGTGGTGGCGCCGTGGCGGACGTAGTCGTGGGTGCGCCGCTCCGCCAGGCCCGGCCGGACCGGCTGCATCGGGGTGGTCCGGTCCAGCGCCTGGATCTGCGACCTCTCATCGACGCAGACCACCACCGCCTTCTCCGGCGGGGCCAGGTACAGCCCGACCACGTCGCGGACATCGGCCCTGAGTTGCGGGTCGGTGGAGAACCTGAACGTCTCGCTCCGCCAGGGCTGGATCTCCCACTTGCGCCACACCTTGGCCACCGCGACGTTGGACAGCCGCAGTTCGGCTGCGAGCAGCCGGGAGGACCAGTGGGTCACGCCGAGTCCTTCCGGCGGGCCCTCCAGGGTCCGCACCACCACTTCGGCCTCGTTTACGGTGCCGGGCCGGCCTGAGCGCGGCCGGTCCTGAAGCCCGGCCAGGCCGGCTGAGCGGTACCGGCCACGCCAGGTCACCACCGTCTGCCGGGACAGCTCGAGCCGCCGCGCGATCTCGGTGTTCGAAGTGCCTTCCGAGGCGAGGAGCACGATCCGCGCCCGCGTCACCAGTCCCGACGCGGACGACGGCGAGCGGACCCACGAACGCAGAACCCCACGGTCCGCATCGGACACGGCCAATGGCTGGGCGACAGGCATACGTCATTCAACCGCACCCCAAGCCACCGTCCAAGGACTTCAATCACACGGCGCCAGGTCATCGACGAGCGAACCCCATGTGCTCCTGGCCAGCATTCGGCGCTATAAAGACAACCTCTACTGAAGCTCTAACTCGGACATCTTTGAGAAAGGGCCACGTAGGGCCACATCCGGAGCACCAAGATCTTTAGGTCGACTGTGCCAGATCAAGTCAGAAAGTTCCGGTGGCCTGTTGCGGGCGATCGATCATCAGCTAGCGTGATCCACGCACGATGGGAACAGGTGCTCGAAAGAACGGTGTTGACGCCTTGACGAGCCGTCAGGCGTCTGCTTTGGGTGGCATCGACGTGGAACCTGATTCGAAGTCGTCGCGCGTTCACGAAACTCGGAATCGGTAATTCCGATCTGTTAGTGACGCGCGTAGGTCGGAAGCCGTGCGCCTCGGTCGACGGGGCTCTCCGGCTCTTCCAGCACAGTGCGGCGAGCAATCCATTTCATGTCCTGCGGCCCAGGAGAGTTCTCGATCCCAGCTCGGACGTCTTACTCGCCATAACAGACGGGAGATACTGGCAATGGAGCACAAGATCGCCGGATTCATGAACGCGCAGGACCTCGGCACCCTGGAGCAGGGCTACCAGGACGACGACGCGGCGCCGGTCCTGGCCACCCCGGCCGCGGTGGCCACCTGCTGGTACGTCGGCGGTGCCGTCGCCGGCGCCGGCGCCGTGGTCGGCGCCTACGTCACCGGCCGCGTCGTCGGCTGACCCCTCGTAACCCCACACGACCGACCCCCCAGGAGGAAATCGTAATGAGCAGGATCGTGGACAGCGTCGCCGCTGTCACCCCGCAGCACCTCTCGGACGAGGCGAACGGCGAGTTCGGTGTCATGATGCCCGTGCAGGCCACCCCGACGCTGATCGCTTTCGGCGTGGGATTCGCCGGCGGCGCGGGCGCGGCGTGGGTCACCGTTCAGGCGTACGAAGCCGGAGCGAACGACTGAGTGCTCGCGTCTGACTGAGCACCGCATGAGGAGCCTTGGCGGCCTCTCGGGAACATCCTTCGAGAGCCGGGTTCGGAGGCGAAGAGACCTGGCGGGCCACGCTGGAACCGTGGCCCGGCAGGCACCCGATCCTACCGTTCGGTAGTGCCCACAGTCGATTCGACGCGGAGTGAAACTTCGGTATGAGTGTCTTAAAGCGGCTTCCCCGTGCAATTTTTTCCCCGATTCCGATTTCACGAACTCGCGCGATCGGCATATCAGAACGCCTCGCAGCTCTCTCCAGTCTTTCCTCGTCCCTCGAGTACTTGCATCAGCACCGGAACCTGAGGCATGGCGGCCTCAACGACTGGGACATCATGAGGCAGACGCCGGAGAGCAAGATGCCGGCCATCCAGAGGCTCACCGACCTGGTGAGCGGCAGGCGCACCACGATGGCCCTGCACGCCTCGCGCGTGGCGTGCAGCCTGGCGATGCTCGCCCCCGGCAACAGTCGGTGGCGCGCCGCGGGTGACCTCTACCTCGGCCTCACGACCACCGTCCTGCAGGCCCGCCACCGCTACGGCACGGACGGCTCCGATCAGGTGGCCACCCAGGTCCAAGCGGTCACCGGCCTCGCGCGGCTGTCCAGCAGCCCCGAGGTCCAGGACGCCCTGATGTGGTACCTCGCGATTCAGGCGAACATGTCGTACTCGCTGTCCGGCCTTGCGAAACTGGCCGGGACGAAGTGGCGTGACGGCTCCGCCCTTCCCGGCGTCCTGCGCACGCGTACCTACGGATTCGAGCGCGCCTACCGGCTGACGCAGCGCTACCCGCGCGCCAGCAAGGTCACGCAGCACGCGGTCCTGGCCATGGAGTGCCTCTTCCCCGTCGTGTACCTGGCCGGCGGGCGGATGACCCGGCCGATGATCGGCGCAGCCGGCAGCTTCCACGTGGTCAATGCCTTCGTGATGGGGCTGGGCCGCTTCATGACGGCGTTCCCCGCGATGCACCCTATGGTCGCGTATACGTCCGCGCCCAAGACGTTCCCGGTGGTCGCCGGCCGCGACGACCGGATGGTCAAGACCGCGCTCATGCTCCTCGCGGCCGGGGTCACCGCTGCGGGTGTCGTGGCCACGCAGCGCCGCGCCCACGCGCTGGCCGGATGGCCCAACTCCCGTACCGTCACCACCCGGTACGGCAACACGCTCTCGTACGACGTCGGCGGCCAGGATATGGCCGACCGCCCCGTCCTGGTCTTCAACCACGGCCTCGCCTCCACCACCGAGCACTTCTCATGGATGATCGAGCGGCTCGCGTTCGACATCGGCCAGCCGGTGCTCAGCTACGCGCGCGCGGGCTACGGGCCCAGTCGTCGGCTGCGGGACGCCCCCTACGGTGTACAGGAGTCGGTGGACGACCTGGAGGACCTGATCCGTGGGGTCCTGCCGGACGACCGCAAGGTGGTGCTCGTCGGGCACTCCCTTGGCGCCGAGCTCAACCGTCGGGTGGCGCAGCGACTCGGCGACCGGGTGGCCGGCGTCGTCTACCTCGACCCGACGCACCCGGCGCAGCTGATCCGATCGGACCGGCAGCGCCGGGGCAGCGAGCTGTTCACCACGTCGCTGGCCGAGCTGGCGCGCTGGACGCGGCTGGGCACGGGTGCCCTGATGACCCGCCCCCACTGGGTGGACCACCTGCCGTACTCGTACCGGGACAAGGCATTCGCCCTGTACACCGACGCGCGTCTCTGGCAGGCCGCCTCCCGCGAGTGGACGGCCGTTCGCGCGGAACTGGAGGCGTACGAAGGCGAGCTGGCTCTTGTACAGGCCCCAGGCCTGGTCGTCGCCGCGCAGGTCACGGTCGACATGGACCCGGACCAGCTGCTGATGTATCACGACCTCGTCCGATCCCACCAGGAGGCCGGCAGCCACGGTGACGTGGCGGTCGTCGAGCAGGGCGGGCACGACACGATCCTGACCGACGCCCGGCACGCGCGGACGGTGGCCGACCTGATCATGGGCTTCGTCGAGGAGTACTGCATGCCGCCGGCCGGCGGCGACGGCGAACCGGCCGGGAGCTCCCCGGAGAAGGTGGAGGAATCTAAGTGAAGGCCGCCGCATTCCTCAAGGACACCCTCACGGGACCGGGCGCCGTCACGCGCGCGGTGGGGGCCGCGCTGCTCCTGACGACGCTGGCCGCGCAGCACCCGCACCCGGCGTTCGAGCGCGCGCGGAACAAGGACCTGTTCTCGCTCGTGCCGAACTGGAAGTTCTTCGCGCCGAACCCCGCGACGCACGACTACCACTACCTCTACCGCACCCTCGACGAGAACCGCGAAACCTCGCCCTGGATCGAGCTGGACCTGATCGAAAACCGTCGGATGATCCAGGCGCTATGGTTCTCGTCCCGGCGGACCGAAAAAGCGGTCTTCGATATCTGCAGTGCCATCATCAAGAACATCGCGAAGGGCGAGGACCCGACAGGTTCTCCTTCGTTCCGGGTGCTGGCTGAGTTCATCAGAAAGCAGATCAGGGACGCTCAGGACGTTTCCGTCGTGCGGGGATTCCAGTTCTCCGTTGTGCGTGCCAGCGGTCATGACGACAGCGAGGACCCCGAGGTCCTCTACGTCTCCACTTATCAGCCGATGGTCGCCGCCGCGCCCGGATTCCTGAAGGCCGCCTGAGAGCCCGGCATTCCGCACGGCGGTATCACTCACGCAGGAACGGAGAAGCAATGACGATTGCGGACATCGGGTACGGCAAGCAGTTCGACGGCTGGTACGACCGCATCTTCCAAGACGACGCCTCCACCCGGGCCACCGTCGACGGACTCGCCGCGCTCCACCCGGACCCCGCCTCGGGGACGCTGGAGCTCGGCGTCGGCACCGGCCGGATCGCTTTGCCCCTGTCGCACCGTGTCGGTCCCGTGCTCGGTGTCGACTCCTCACCGGAGATGCTGACCGCCCTGGAGAAGAAAGGCGACCGGGGGGAGGTGACCGGTGAGCTGGCGGACATCCGGTCCTACCGCTCCGGCCGCGAGTTCGGCCTGGTCTACTGCGTCTGCTCGACCCTCTCGCTCGTCCTCGACCCCGACGACCAGCGGGAGGCGATCGCCCGCGCCGCCGAGCAGTTGCGGCCGGGTGGCCGTCTGGTGGTCGAGGCGCACAACGGGCCGGGCATCGTCGCCCAGCACGAGGGCCAGACGCGCGCGTCGATCTTCCTGCCGTACCCCGAGCCGAACACGGCCATCCACCTGCACGCGATGCTCGTGGCGGACCAGCGGATCTGGCAGGTGTCCACGGTCTGGTACGAGGCGGACGGCACTCACCGCATCGGCACCGAGACGGTGCGGCTGCTGACGCCTGACGAGGTGGACGAGTACGCCCGGGACGCCGGCTTGGTCCCCGAGGGGCACTACAGCGACTGGGAGCGCAACTCGTACGTTCCCGCCGCCGGCCTCTTCATCGCCTCGTACACCAAGCCCGCATGAACCTGCGGGAGATCGTCCGCGGCCACCGGGTCCTGCTGATCGTCGGCGTCGGCATGGGCCTGGTGGGCGCGGCCGCCACGCTCGCCCAGCCCTGGATGCTGGGCCGGCTGATCGACGGTGTGGCGTCGGGCGAGCCGATCGCCGGCACTATCACGCTCATCGCGGTCTTCTTCGTCGCGGACGCGGCGCTGAGCGCGGGGCACGCGTACGCGATCGGCCGGGCGGGCGAGAACATCACGTACGACGTGCGGCGCATCCTCGGTGGTCGGCTGTTGCGCAGTCAGTTCCCGCACTTCTCGCGCCTCGAACACGGGGACGTCTTCTCGCGGACCGTGTCCGACACCTCCATCGCCTGCCTGGTCATCACGCAGGCCATGGCGCAGGTCGTGTCCTCCGTCTTCATGGTGATCGGCTCGGTCGTCCTGATGGCCCGGCTCGACTGGAAACTGCTGCTCGCGACAGTCGCCTGCCTGGGTCTGGCGAGCGGGATCGCGCTGCTGCTGGCCCGCCAGGTGCGGGTGGCCGCCCTCCAGGCCCGGGAGAACGTGGGCGCGTTCGGTTCGGGCCTCCAGCGCGTGCTGGGCGCGATCACTACGGTGAAGGCGTCGCGCGCGGAGGAGCGGGAGACCGAGGAGCTGGGTCGGCTCGCCGGGCGGGTCCGGGTGAGCGGGATCCGGGTGACCGCGTTCAGCGCGCTGCTGACCCCGATGATGAACGTGGGGACGCAACTGTCGCTGGCCGTGGTCATTGCCTGGGGCATGGCGCGGGTCGCGACCGGTTCGCTGTCGCCCGCCGACCTCACCGCATTCGTGATGTACCTCTTCTATGTGGTTGCGCCGCTGGTGATGCTGTTCATGTCGATCGGCCAGATCCAGCAGGGGCGCGCAGCGGTCCAGCGGGTCAAGGAGCTGGGCGGCATCCCGCAGGAGGAGGACGACGACGACGCCCGGGCGGTGCCGGAGCGCCGACCGGGCGCGGACACCGTGCCGGTCGTCGAGTTCGAGGGGGTCGGTTTCGCATACCGCGAGGGCGCGCCGGTCCTGAACGACGTCTCCTTCGCCCTGCCGCGCCGCGGTCTGACCGCGATTGTGGGCCCTTCGGGCGCCGGCAAGACGACGGTGTTCCAGCTGATCGAGCGCTTCCACCGGCCGGAGTCCGGCACGATCCGGGTCGGGGGACACGACACGGCCACCCTTGGGCTCGCCGAACTCCGCGCGATGGTGGGGTACGTGGAGCAGGACGCGCCGCTGCTGCGCGGCACGATCCGGCAGAACCTCACGTACGCGAACCCGGGGGCGGACGACGCTGACATCACTCGGGCGCTGCGGCTGGCGAGCCTGGAGGAGTTCGTGGCCGGGCTGCCGGACGGTCTGGACACGGAGCTCGGCGAGCGGGGGGCCGGTCTCTCCGGCGGTCAGCGGCAACGGCTCGCGATCGCCCGCACGATGCTCCAGCGGCCCGAGGTGATCCTGCTGGACGAGGTCACTGCGCACCTGGACAGTGACACGGAGGCCGCGCTGCGGGACACGATGACGGAGGCGGCGGGGGAGTGCGCGGTGCTCGCCATCGCCCACCGGCTGTCGACGGTGGTGCGCGCGGACCAGATCCTCGTGATGGAGGACGGCCGGATCCGGACGGTCGGCACCCACCATGAGCTGATCGAGTCGGACAAGGTGTACCGGCGGCTCGCCGGGCAGCAGTTCGCCACCGAGGCGGCGTCCGCATGACCCGTCCCGACGTCGCGGTGGTCGGCAGCGGGCCCAACGGGCTGGCCGCCGCCGTCACCATGGCCCGCGCCGGTCTGACGGTGCACGTCCACGAGCAGGCATCCACTCCCGGTGGCGGCCTGCGCGGGGAGGCGCTGTTCGACTCCGAGGTGTGGCACGACGTGTGCGCGGCGGTCCACCCGATGGCGGCGGCATCCGCCTTCTTCCGTCAGTTCGACCTGGGAGCACGCGGGGTCGACCTGCTGCACCCGCCGGTCAGCTACGCGCACCCGCTGGACGGCGGTGTCTCTGGGCTTGCTCACCGCGACTTGGCGGAGACGGCGGCCGGGCTCGGCGCGGACGGACCACGCTGGCGGCGGTTGATGGCCCCGCTGGTGAGGCACAGTAGAGGAGTGACCGACTTCGTGCTGTCCGGCCAGCGGACCCTCCCGGAGGACCCCGCCGCACCCGCACTGCTCGGTCCCCGTCTCCTGGACCACCTCTTACGGGGCAGCGGGTTGCGTACCGAGGCCGGCCGAGCCCTGCTCACCGGGGTCGCCGCGCATGCGGTGGGGCGGTTGCCGAGTTTTCCCGGCGCAGCCATCGCGCTGCTGCTGGGGCACCTCGCTCATGCGAGCGGCTGGCCCCTGCCGCGGGGTGGCAGCGTCCGGATCGCCGAGGCGCTGGTGGCGGATCTGCGGGCGCACGGAGGTGTCGTGCACACGGGTCACCGGGTAAGGGATCTGGCCGAGCTGGACGCCCCGGTGATCATGCTGGACACGACGCCGAAAGGATTGCTTGCCCTGGCGGGGAACCAGCTCCCGGCGTCCTACCGGCGGGCGTTGGGCCGGTTCCGCTACGGTCCCGGCGCTGCCAAGGCGGACTTCCTCGTCAGCGGGCCTGTGCCGTGGACCGACCCGGAGGTGGGACGGGCCGGGACCGTGCACCTGGGCGGCACCCGTGCGGAGACACTGGCCGCGGAGAACGCCGCCGTCCACGGTGAGCCGACCGACCAGCCGTTCGTCCTCCTCGTCGACCCGGCGGTGGCGGATCCCGGGCGTGCGGTGCGCGGTCGGCGCCCGCTGTGGGCATACGCGCACGTGCCGAACGGTGACGACCGGGACCCGGTGCCACTGATCACTCGCCGCATCGAGAGGTACGCCCCAGGCTTCGCCGACACGGTGATCGCCGCCCGGGGCATCTCCGCGGCCGCGTACGAGACGTACAACCCGAACTATCCGGGGGGCGACATCGGCGCGGGGGCGATCACGCTCACGCAGTGCGTGTTCCGGCCGGTGCCCGCCTGGAATCCGTACCGCACGCCGCTGGCCGGTGTCTATCTCTGTTCCGCGTCCACTCCGCCCGGACCGAGCGTGCACGGCATGTGCGGCCACCTCGCCGCCCGGGCCGCCCTGCGACGCGAGTTCCACCTGTCCACCCCGCCGCCCCTCGGGCCGCGGGGTGGTGCCACGTCCCGCCCGACAGCCAGGAGAACAGCATGAGTACCGCCCACCACATCCTCGCCGCCGAAGACTTCGCGGGATATCTGCGCACCTTCCACGCCGACGCGTTCGACGGTTCGGAGCCAGTCGAGCAGGTCTGGGACCGCTACCACCTGCCCGCGGGGACCCATGTGGTCAACGGGAAGGTGTGGGACCGGAAGAAGCTGCTGCGTGACATCGAGTCGCGGCGGGGCCTGGGCGCGCCGTACGAGCTCCACATCCACGAGGTGAACGTGGAGGGGCGCCTGGCCGCCGTGCGGTACACGGTCAGCACGCCGATGATGTGGAAGGTGCAGAGCGCCACGGAGAAGGCCGTCTTCGCGGAGATCGCCGAGGACGGCCGGGTGGCGCGCTCCACGACCTTTGCGACGACGGGAGCCGGCTGGTCCGGTGCCGGGGGAGGGACACCGTACGACAGTGCGGCCCGTCCCGCGCCGGGCACGGTGCCCGCGCCGCGGCCCGAGGCGGGCGTCGAGCCGACGCCGGCGCAGGATCCCGCGCACTTCCTGAAAACCTACTACGCGGACGGGTACGGCAGCGCGCTGCCGGTGGCCGAGGTGTACGACCGGCTCTTCACCCCCGACGCCGTGCACGAGATCGGGGGGAAGACGATGCAGCGGTCAGGGGTGCTGAAGGCGCTGGAGGAGGGCCGCGCGCGGAAACACTCGTACCCGGTGGAGATGCACGAGGCGCTGCGGGACGGCAACCGCTTTGCGGCCCGGTACACCACCAGCCAGGGCGGCAAGCCGTCGAAGACCCAGGAGGTCTTCATCTTCGGTGAGTTCGCCGAGGACGGCCGCGTGAGGTTCGCCCGCTTCCTGCTCGAACCGGGTTACGGGGCGGTGTAGGGGACCGGCGGGAGCGAGTCGGCCGGGACGAAGCAGGTGTTGTCGGCGGGGACACCCTCGTGCTCCTCGCCGTCGTCGTCCCGGAACCGCCAGGTGAAGCGGAGGCCGCGGGCCGAGGTGATGTCGGGGCCGTCCATGAGCTGGAAGTGCAGGTGTGGTTCGGCGGAGTTGCCTGAGTTGCCGCACTCGGCCAGCGTCTGGCCACGCTTCACCAGGTCGCCCGCTGCCACCTTGACCGAGTGCCGCCGCAGGTGCGCGAAGACCGCGTACGCGCCGTCGCCGAGGTCGAGGACGACGTGATTGCCCAGCAGGTGCCGGGGACTGGCGAGGGAGCGGATGAACGTCTCGGCGAGAACGTAGAACAGTCCGCCGAGTGAGGTCCGCGTGAGGTGATCCCGTTGCCGGTCCGATACGGACACGACCCGGGCATCGGTGGGCGCGAACAGGGGTTCACCGAAGGTTGGGTAGGACTCGGGGCGACGGGCCACCGGCCAGAGCCAGACGGGCTCCGGCGCCGGACGCCGGGCAAGGTCGATGGCGTAGGTCTGCGCGAGGTTGTGGGTGTGGCTGGGCACCTTGGTCGCGGGGCCGTTACGGGCCATCCAGCGACCGGACACCGGGATCGCGAGCGCCAGCGGCGGGGCTTCGTCGCGCGGCCGCTGACCGAGGGTCATGGCACGGCGCATCAACAGGCCGCTGACGAGCAGGGCGACCCCGGTGAACCATAACGGGCCCATGCCCTGGCTGTTGACGAGGAAGCACACGGCAGCAGCGGCGACCACGATGCCGTGGCGTTTCCAGACGGTCTGCATGAGGGGGCCTTTCACGGGGGGAGAGATGGCGGAGGGCCCCAGCATTCCAGATGCGGGGCCCTCTCTGATTGGGTTATTACGTACTTGCGCAATACCGTATATCTGTCCTAGTGTTCCGCTGACGAAGCGTCGAACGCGGGGAGCCATATGGGCGCCGAGGGCACGTTCCGCACCACCGCACCGAGGGTCGCGATCAACGCGGTCGGCCGGCACCTGCCGGACAGCCCTCGCCCCCTCGTGGACCTCCCCGAACTCGCCGGGCTCGACGAGGCCGAATGTCTCACCTGCTGCGGGCTCGGCATCGACACCGTCGCCGTCGACGACGGACTCACCGCCGCCGAACTCGCCGAACGGGCCGCCCGCGACGCCCTCGACACCGCTGGGATCCCGGCCGCCGCGCTCGGCGCCCTGATCCTCGTCGAACCGCGCGCCCCCGAGGCCCTGATCAGCTCCGATGCCACCCGGCTCCAGCACGCGCTCGGCGCCGACACCGCGTTCACCTTCTCCGTCGGCGGACTCGGCTGCGTCTCCTCCACCCCCGCGCTGCTCACCGCCCGCGGCCTGCTCGCCGCCGACCCCGGCCTCGGACCCGTGCTCGTCGTGCACGGCAGCAAGCCTGCCGCCGCCCGGCGCTATCGGCACCCGGTGACCGTCAACGGCGACAGCGGCCTGGCGCTCCTGCTCGGCCGCCCCCACGCCGCCGCGCCGGTCCACCTCCTCGACCTCGTCCAGCGCACCAACGGCCGCTACTGGGACCTCTTCGGCCTGGAGTACCGCGACCGCCCCACCGCGGAGTGGCGCGAGAAGTGCTCCGACCCGCCGGGCTACTCCTTCCGGCTCGCCATGGAGACCAGGAACCGCCTCGCCGAACTGGTCGCCGAACTGCTCGCGCGCAACGGACTCACCCGTGCCGATATCGCCGGTTACGCCAGCCAGAACCTCTCGGCCGGCGGCCTGGCCTTCGTCGAGGAGTCCCTCGACATCGCCCTGCTGCCGTCCTGCCGGGACAACCTCCGCGCCCTGGGCCACCTGGGCGCCAACGACACCTTCCTGAACCTCTCCACCGCCCTGGACCGCAAGGAACTGGCCGAGGGCGACCTCGCCGTCCTCATCAACGTGAGCCCGGTGGCGGCGTGGAGCGTCCTGCTGGTCGAGACAGGTCCGCCGAGCGGACCGGGGAGCATCGCATGAGCCGTGGACCCGCGGAAACCCTCGACGAGATCACCCGCTTCCTGACCGAGGCACTGCGCAGGGAGGTCGGCCCCGACGACGACTACTTCGCCCTCGGGCTCGTCGACTCGCTGTTCGCGCTGGAACTCGTCACCTATGTCGAGGACCGGTTCGAGCTGACCGTCGAGGTCGAGGACCTCGATCTCGACAGCTTCCGCACCGCCCGCCGCCTCACCGCCTTGGTGCACGTCAAGAAGGCCGGCGCCGAAACCGCCCCGGCCCATGCCGGCGACAGCTGAGGCGGACGGCGCGACCGTGGACTCGCCGCTGGTAACCGCCGCCGCCGAACTTGCCGCCCGGGCCCGGGAACCCGCGAGCCGGTGGGACGCCGAGGGCCGCGTGCCGCCGGACGCCCTGCGTGCCCTCGCGGCCACCGGCCTCCTCGCCGCCGATCTCCCCTCCCGACACGGCGGACGGGACCTCACCCCGGCCGACCTGGGAGAGATCGCTGCCCACCTCGGCGGCGTCTGCAGCGCCCTTCGCGGCCTGCTCACCGTCCAGTCCATGGTCGCCGCGGCACTGCTGCGCTGGGGGACCCGGGCCCAGCGCGCCGACTGGCTGCCACGCCTGGCCGACGGCACTCTCACCGCCGGTTTCGCCGCCACCGAGGACGGGGCCGGCAGCGCCCTCGGCGAGGTGACGACGGCCGTCGAGGACTCCGGCGACGGACTCCTCGTCACCGGCCGCAAGAGATGGGTCACGTTCGGGCAGAACGCCGACGTCCTGCTCGTCCTCGGCCGCCACGCGGAGGGACTCACCACCGTCCTCGTCGAGACCGACCGGCCTGGCGTCCATCGGGAGTCCGTCACCGGCCAGCTCGGCATGCGCGCCGCCGGGATCGCCCACGTCACCCTGGACGGCGTCCGGGTCCCCGCTGGCCACCGGATCGCCCCGCCCGGCGCCGGACTGTCGCACGTCGCCGCGACCGCTCTCGACCACGGCCGCTACACCGTCGCCTGGGGCTGCGTCGGCATGGCGGAGGCCTGCGTCGCCGA
>NZ_BAAHCA010000019.1:0-20192 GCF_054776295.1 Streptomyces sparsus | reverse complement strand
GGCCGCCGGGCGGGGGCGGGGCGCCGGAGTGGTGGCTGGCGCTTCGGCGCCGGGTGGGGCCGCGGTGCCACGTGCTCGACAGGTCCTGAGGCCACCTCCCGGCAGCGGACGCCGCCAGTGGCTCCCGGCTGTGGCGCAGGCCTACGGTGTGACGTCGGCCGGTCGAGCCGCCCTCACCGGTGCCCTCGCCCGTGCGCTTCCTCGGCCAACTGCCGCAGTTGCTGGGCTGCGAGGTCCACCGCGAGGGCCTCCGCCAGTTCGGTGGTGACGTACCAGGTGTGGCCGGTCAGGTCCTGGTGGCCGCCGCGGTGCGCGCGATCGAGCACACACGCGAAACGGTCCGCACAGGTGGGCGGCAACTGGAGCCACGCCGGGCGTCGCGCGCCGCAGGCGCCGTCCCGCACCGTCATCGCGCACCGCCGGAACCGCCCTGCTGGGCGAGCTGGAGCCAGGCCCCGCACAGGCCGCCCGTGACGGCGACGACGGCCAGCACGGGCAGGCCCGTGCTCAGGAAGGCCGTCCAGGCATGCTCCAGAACGTCTTTGATCACCGAGTGCCCCCCACCTGCACGCCGTGGATGCTCCACGGGCCCACGTCCACCCCGTCGAGCGCAAGCGCCAGTGCCGCGCGGCGCTCCGCCTGCTCATGGGCCAACACGTACGGACGCACCATCACGGTTGCATCGCCGTCGATGACATCCCGGTGCCGACCGCCTGCCGCACCTCCACGCCCCGCCCGCCGCCCCGTCGTGCACGGCGGGCGCGCCGGACGCGGGGAGGGCGGTGCGGGTGCCGGGCGGGCCGGGGCCGCCGCGCTGTACGGGCGGCGCGGTGAGCAGCGACACCGGGCCCCTCGGCGGCAGCAGTGGCCGACTTGTACGAATGTTCGCCACCAGATGACGAGACGGAGGACGATGCTCACGTCGGCCTGCTTTCTCAGGTCGGCCAGGCCCCCGGACGGCTTCCACCCGTCGCGGGGGTACTTGCCGCCCAGCCTTCGCCTTCCTCGATCGTGCTCACCAGTTGACTGCTGTTGACTACGCTGGGTGTCAACAGTCAACGGCTGCCGGGAGATTCGCGTGAACGACTTCGCCGCCGGCGCGCGCGCTGCCCTCGAGGCCCACGGCATGACCATGCGAGGTGCCGCCCGTGCGCTCAAGTACGACGTTGCGTACCTCTCGCGCGTCCTGAACGGGAAGCAGGCACCGTCCCCCCAGCTGGTCGCGGCGCTGGACCGGTTGCTGGGCACGGGCGGTGAGCTGGCGCGGCTCACCCCCGACGACCACGAGCGGATGGCCCACGGAGTGGCGCACCCCGCGCGCATCGACGCCGAGACGGTGCAGGCCTTCGCCGGGGTACTGGCCGCTCAACGCCGCCTCGACGACGCGGTTCCCGCCACCGCGATGCTTCCGGTCGCCGCCGTCCAGTGGGAGACCGTGGAACAGCTGGCCCGGGACGCCCGCGGACCGCACGCCCCAGGGCTGCATCGGGTGGCCGCGGAATGGGTCCAGTTCATGGGGTGGCTGCACGCCGAGGCGCGGAACGACGCGGAGGCCGCGCGGTGGCTCACCGAGGCCGAAGACCGTGCCGACGACGTCAACGACGGTGTACTCGCCGCTCAGGCCGCCAACTTCAAGGGCTACCTCGCCCGCCAGCAACGACGTCCACGTGCCGTCCTGCGCTGGTTCCTCACCGCCTACCACACCCCGGGTGCCGCACCACTGCAGCGAGTCGGTGATGCCGTGCAGGCCGCGCACGGTTACGCGTTGCTCGGGGAGCGCGAGCACGCGAGGCGACTGCTGGGGAAGGCCGGCGACCTCGCCGACGCCGCCGGGGACACCGCGCCGCCGGGTACGGCGTACTGGCTGACGCCGACGTTCTCCCGCATGGGAATCGGCTTGGCCCATCTCGCCCTGGGCGACCACACGGACGCCAAGGCGAACCTCCGAGCCGGGCTTGCCGGGCTGCCTCCGGACCAGCGCACAGCCGAGTGGACACAGGAGTACCGGCACGCCCTGGCGCAGGCCGAGGCCGCGGGCTGAAAGTGCTCGCCTCCCCGGCCCGAACGGCTCGCTGAGTAGTGCGGCGGAAGGGGAAAGGAGAAAGAAACCGGGGCTTCGATGCCGGCGACGCCCTCATTCGATGCATCGGCGGGCGGGTTCGACCGGTTCACGGTCCTGGTGACGAGAGTGTGATGCCGTTGTTCCCGGCACCGTCCTTCCCCGCGAAGTGCCGGCGGCGCTGCAGATGCCGCATCGGGGCCTTCGTCGACATTCGCCAGACACCCATGGTCGTGGTAGGTGGGAGTGCCGACGATATGGATGAACTGCAATTAGGGGTCGCTGCAGTAAGGGTGCGGTTCGGTGTCGAATATCTCCCCGTTGCTCTTCGCTGCGTACGGGGCTTATTTCGTGTAGCTGGTGACGTCGTTGATGAAAACTTCAGGCTCGCCAACGGTTCGCGTATATCCTGAGATGTCGACTTCGCTGGACTCCTTCCTTGTTAGTCCAGGTTCAATGTTCTGGATGTAGAAGGTCTGGGCATACACCGAAGTTCCACCACTGCTGACAGCGACATCGATACCGTAGGTCAGTTTCTTTTCTGTGGTGTTGCTCGCGGTGACAACGAGGTTGATCTTCGGCCCCTCCACCGTCGCCGCGACCTTGACTTCGCCGAGCGTGACGGTCTTGGTCTTTCCGTCATAGGTGACGACCGGAGTCGGATCCGGATTCGGCGTGACGGTCTGCGCTGGCGATCTGGTGGCGGCATCCGGTGACGCTTCGGAGGTGATCGTGCATCCGGAAGACAACATCAGCACGGGCAGTACGGCGTAAAGAGTACATTTGATTCGCATACGAGCCTCCCATGGGTGGGAGGACGTTATCATCACGGTGCCGCCGTCCATCAAAGCCATGGTGCGAAGAGTGTGAAATCGCGACATGTGAACTTTCGGCACGGAGTCAGATCGCTGAGCGCGATCCGATTCTTCTCTGTTTTCCACAGGCGTCCTGTCGGCGTGTGCGATCACCCACATCGATGATCACGTGAACGCTGTTCACAACGGAGGGGAACAGGACGGCGAGTGGAAGAGGCGTTCCATCTGCTCCGGAGCCGTGCCGGTACTGCCGGTATCCGTAACGAGGTGGTCCTCTGGGATATCGACGACCTCGGCCAGGAGGATCGTGACCGACTCACCTGACTGCGAACACGCCGTGGACCCGCCATCTCCTTGGTAGGGCCCTTCGGGCTGAGCGTTGTCACGAGTGTGCTCGCAGCCTCCGACCCCCGCCGCTGGACCCACTCCGCACCGCCCTCCCCGCATGGACTTCGCCACAAAGCGTTCGCTGCTGTGACTCGCCCTTGGGGATCGCGCTAGCGTTCTCCTGCGTCGGGGGGACCGAGGGGCACGGGGGACAGCGTGGAGTTGACGGAGTACATAGCGGGCGTGCGTGCCGGGACAACGGAACCGGCTGTCCTGCTCGGGGAGTTCAGACGCTCGGCGGTTGTCGCGCCTGTGATGGACGGCGGTTTCATGTCCGCGACGCTGGGCGGCATCCGGTGGCTGTACGCCTTCACCGACGAGCAGGCGTACGCCCGGTTCACGTCCGCGCGCGGAGACGCGCCCGGAGCCGAGCCGGAGTATCGGGAGATCCTCGGCGCCCGTCTCCTGGACGTGGTGGTGCCGGCGTTGGAGGTGCCCGCGGGGGTGGCACTCAACGTGGCCGACGAGCACGGCTCGATGCTGTTCCCGCCCGTGCACGGCACCGTGCCCGACGCGGCGGCGGTGGACCTGACCGAAGCGGCAGCCGCCGACCGGCCCGGGGGCGGCCCGGCAGCCGCCGGACCGTCCGGAGGCACCTCCTGGGATGACGCGTCGGGCGCGGCCCGGTGAGCGGCGGCGAGGGCGACCTCGACATCAGCGCCGAAGCGGTCTCCCAGATCACCAACGGGTTGCGCGGCGCGATGGACGAACTGGCCGACATCGGCGGCGTCACCGGCTCCCGCCAGGGCGCCGGCGTCGGCGAGTTGGCGCTGACGACGATGGAGGCCGGCGGCAGCGACGTGGCGGACGCCTTCGACGGGTTCTGCGACCGCTGGGAGTGGGGTGTGCGCGGCCTGATCCAGGACGCGAACCAGCTCGCCAGGCGGCTCGGCCTGGCGGCGGGCCTGACCTGGGAGGAGGACCGCTACCGCGCCGGGACCTTCAAGATCGTCGCCAACGCCGTCTCCCCGACCGGCAATCCCCACCTCACCGAGGAGGAGATCGAGAAGCAGGGCTGGCAGGAACTCCTCACCCCAGACGCGCCGGACTACAGCGCCGAGTCGCGGGAGCAGGCCGCGGAGGACATCAAACAGGCCTGGAAGGACACCGGGGAACCGCAGCTCGGCATCCGCGGCACGCAGGGAGACCAGGGCTGATGGGCATCGGGGACCTGCTCGGACCTGCCGGCGACTGGATCGACAAGGGCCAGGAGAAGGTCGGCGGCCTCGTCGAGGACGCCGGCGACTGGACCGCCGACCGCGCCGAGGACGTCGGCTGGGACAGCGGCGCGGACTGGATACGCGACAAGTCGAAGTCGACGGCCAACCGGCTCGGCGCGGACGTCGCAGAGTTGCAGCTCGGCCAGACCGAGGAGCCCAAGAAGCTGGTCCACGGCAGCCCGTCGAAGCTGCGCGCCACGGCCGGTCATCTCGACGACCTCAAGACGTCGTTCAACAGCGTCGGCACGGGACTGAAGTCCCTGGACTCCTCACGTCTCAAGGGGCAGGCGGCCGACGCGTTCCGGGAGAAGGTCTCGGTCGAGCCGAAGAAGTGGTTCAAGGCGGCCGACGCCTGCGAGAAGGCCGCCGGGGCCCTGCGGGACTTCGCGGGAACGGTGGAGTGGGCACAGGGCCGGGCCAAGGAGGCGCTGGCGAAGTACAACAGGGGCGTCAAGGCGTCCGAAGCCGCGCGCACCGCCCACAACGAGGCGGTGGACACCTACAACGACGCGGTGGACAAGTACAACGGCACCGCCGCCGACAAGCGCGACCCGGCCGACCTGCCGAGGAAACCGGGAGCCTTCAAGGACCCCGGCACGGCCGACATCGAAGCCGCCGAGCAGATGCTCGCCGAGGCGCGCACGCAGCGCGACAGCGCCCAGCGGACCGCGGCGGCCACGCTGCGCGCCGCACGCGACGAGGCACCGCCGAAGCCGTCCTACGCCGAGCAGGTGGAGGACGGCGTCGTCGGGCTGAAACTGGACGCCGACCACGTGGGCGGCGGACTGCTGAAGGGCACCGCGAGCATCGTCTCGTTCGCCCGCAGCATGAACATGCTCGACCCCTACAACCTCACCCACCCGGCCGAGTACGCCACGAACCTCAACAGCACCGCCACCGGCCTCGTGCAGTTGGCCAAGGACCCGATGCCCGCGCTCCAGGGCGCCTGGGAGGCGTTCGACCGGGACCGGTCGGAGGGCATCGGCCGGATCGCCCCGGAACTGATCGGCCCGAAGGGCGCCGGGCTGCCGCGCAGACTCGCGAAGACCCCGGGTGACGTGCCGACCGGAGCCGGCCGCCGGGACCTGGACCGCAACGGCGGTGAGACGCACGCGAAGAGGGACGACAACAGGTCGACCCAGGGCACCGACCCGGTCGACCTGGCGACGGGCAGGATGTTCCTGCCCCAGACCGACGTGGCGCTGCCGGGCGCCCTGCCGCTGTCGTTCGTGCGCCGGGTCGAGTCCGGCTACCGCTCGGGGCGCTGGTTCGGCCCGTCCTGGTCCAGCACCGCCGACCAGCGGCTGGAGGTCGACGCCAAGGGTGTCGTCTTCGTCTCCGAGGACGGACGGCTGCTGGCCTTCCCGCACCCGGCGCCCGGAGTGCCCACCGAGCCCACGCACGGGTCGCGCATGCTGCTGGAGCGCACCGACCAGGGCGACTACACGCTGACCGACCCGGAGACGGGCGTGGTGCGGCTGTTCGCCGGCCCGCAGAGCGGCGCGGACGGGGCCGCCCTGCTGGAGGGGCTGTACGACCGCAACGGCAACACCGTCTCCTTCGAGTACGCCGCCGACGGCACCCCGCTCGCCGTCGCCCACTCGGGCGGCTACCGGCTGCGCGTCACCACCGCCGAGGGGCGCATCACCGCCCTGCACCTGGCCGGCGCCGCCCCGGACGGCGGCGACCAGGAGCTCGTCCGCTACGGCTACACCGACGGCGACCTCACCTCGGTCACCAACTCGTCCGGCCTGCCGCTGCGGTTCGAGTACGACGACGAGCAGCGCGTCATCGCCTGGACCGACACCAACCACCGCCGCTACGACTACGTCTACGACAACAACGACCGCTGCATCGCCGAAGGCGGCACCGAAGGACACCTCGCCGTCCGGCTGGCCTACGACGAACGCGACGACCGCACCGGCCACCGCGTCACGACGCTCACCACCGCTTCGGGGCACAGCACCCGGCACCTCATCGACGAGCACGGCAACGTCGTCGCCGTCACCGACCCGCTGGGCCACACCACCCGCACCCGGCAGGACCGCCGCGGCCGGCCGCTGGAACGCACCGACGCACTCGGCCGCACCACGCACTACACGTGGGACGAGCAGGGACACCTCACCCGGGCCACCCGCCCCGACGGCCGGTCCGTCACGTTCGACGTCAACGCCCTCGGCCTGCCCGAAGCCGTCACCGACGTCGAAGGACGCCGCTGGCAGTACACCTACGACGAGCGCGGAAACCGCGTCACCGCCACCGACCCGGCCGGGTCGGTCACCCGCTACGCCCACGACGGGTCCGGCAACCTCACCTCCGTCACCGACCCGCTCGGCGCCGTCACCCGTGTGCGATGCGACGCCGCCGGACTGCCGGTCGAGATCACCGATCCGCTCGGCGGCGTGACGGGCTACGAACGCGACCGCTTCGGCCGCGTCACCACGATCACCGACCCCACGGGCGCCGCCACGCACCTGTCGTGGAACGTCGAGGGCAAGCCGCTCTCCCGCACCGCCCCCGACGGCACGCGGGAACGGTGGACCTACGACGGCGAGGGCAACTGCCTCACCCACACCGACCAGCACGGCGGCACCACCACCTTCGAGTACACCCACTTCGACCAGCTCGCCGCCCGCACCGGCCCCGACGGCGTCCGCTACACCTTCGACCACGACGCCGAACTGCGCCTCACCCGCGTCACCGACCCGCAGGGCCTCACCTGGGACTACACCTACGACCCCAGCGGCCGGCTGACCGCCGAGAGCGACTTCGACGACCGCACCCTCACCTACGAGCATGACCCCGTCGGCCGCCTCACCGCCCGCACCAACCCGCTCGGGCAGACCGTCACCCTCACCCACGGCCTGCTCGACGAAGTGCAGCGCACCGACGCCGACGGCGCCGTCACCACCTACACCTACGACATCGCCGGACGCCTGCTCGGCGCGGCCAACAACGACGGCGAACTCGTCCACCACCGCGACCGGGCCGGCCGGCTCAAGGCGGAGACCAGCAACGGCCGCACCACGTCCTTCGGTTACGACCCGCTCGGCCGCCGCACCCGACGCGTCACCCCGATGGGCGCCGTCACCACCTACACCCACGACGCGGCGGGTCGCCGCACCGGCATGACCGTCGCCGGCCGCCGGGTCGACTTCTCCCTCGACGCGGTCGGCCGCCACACCGGCCGCCGCATCGGCACCGGACTTGCCCTGGACCAGCAGTGGGACCCGGCAGGCCGCCTCACCGAGCAGACCGCGCTCGGCGGCCCCGACGCCCACCTGCTGACCCGCCGCACCTACCACTGGCGTGCGGACGGCTACCTCACCGGCATCGACGACACCGGGGAGTCGGCGGGCACCGGCTCACGCCGCTTCACCCTCGACCCGGCAGGCCGCGTCACCGCCGTGCACGCGGACGGCTGGACCGAGTCCTACGCCTACGACGAGGCCGGCAACCAGGCCCACGCCACCTGGCCCGACACCCACCCCGGCACCGAGGCCACCGGTCCCCGCACCTACACCGGCACCCGCATCACCGGCGCCGGCCGCGTCCGCTACACCTACGACGCCGCCGGCCGCCTCACCCGGCGCACCAGGACCCGGCTGTCCCGCAAACCCGACACCTGGCACTACACCTACGACGCCCACGACCGCCTCACCCACGTCACCACCCCGGACGGAACCCGATGGCGCTACCGCTACGACCCGCTGGGCCGCCGCACCGCCAAGCAACGCCTGGGCGGCGACGACGGTGAGACCGTCGTGGAGGAGGTGCAGTTCACCTGGGACGGTGCCACGCTGGTCGAACAGACCACCACCGGCCCCGACCTGCCGCACCCCGTCACCCTCACCTGGGACCACCACGGCCTCCACCCCCTCACCCAGACCGAGCGCCTCACCGACGCCACCACCCAGGCCGAGATCGACTCCCGCTTCTTCGCGATCGTCACCGACCTCGTCGGCACCCCCACCCATCTCGTCGACGAGACCGGCCGCACCGCGTGGCACACCCGCACCACCCTGTGGGGCGCCACGACGTGGAACCGCGACGCCACCGCCCACACTCCGCTGCGTTTCCCCGGCCAGTACCACGACCCCGAAACCGGCGGCCTCCACTACAACCACTTCCGCCACTACGACCCCGAAACCGCCCGCTACACCACCCCCGACCCCCTCGGCCTCGCCCCGGCCCCCAACCCTGCGACCTACGTCCACAACCCGCTCACATGGACGGACCCGCTGGGGTTGGCGCCGGACTGTGAAGAGTGGAGACGGGGGCCCGAAGGGCCGGCCAATAGCGCAAATGGCGAAAGACTAAAAGAACAACTGCGCGAGGAGGCAGGGCCAGTTGGTTCCATTCAGGGTATTGAGGACATTATGGATTCTCCGCAAATCCTAGCTGGCGGTGTCAAGCCAGAGGAAGTGAGAGGAGCCCTGGTGTATGCGCCTGGGTGGCGAGAGGAAACTTTGGGGCGAGGCGGACATGCAGGTCAGGGATGGGTTCTGCGTGAATATAATGATCGCGGTGATCCAACGGGACGTATGCTGCGATGGCACCCTGGGGGCGGCCATCATGGAAGTGCCCCATACTGGCGCGTCAAAGGATACGAGGGAGACCTGGGAGGAGTGCTGCATTGAGTAAAGGGAGCGAAGGATTTTCCTTCGCCGAAGAGCTACTTTCTATCATTGAGATTCTCGGTGCGAATTCCGAAAGGCAGATTAACTATTGCCGACTCCTGGGGGTGGGTATAGATGAGCTTGCCTTGGAGTTTGACGATATCTATCGAACCGCCGCTGCTCTTGAGCGTGTTGGGTCAATCCCAGAGGGCGTGGTCGCACAGCTTTCTGCTATTGATGGTTTCTTTGAAGGTATGACTGTTTCAGAAACAAATGTATGGACCGAGGATGCTGTCAAACATTCCCCCATTTGGGAGGAAGTGAGAAGTGCGGCGAGACTCGCAGAAGTGGCGGTGCGTAGGCTGTTGAGCGCTATGAATCCTTAGCAAAAGGAGAAGAATGCGTGCTCCTCGTCGAGCTCGCAGAAGCAGTTTTTGGTTCTGGGGCTTGAGAGATCAGGTTGATGTGCTGCCCGCACGCAAGTTGTTCTTCTGCGTAGGAGACTCACTCCCGCTTCTTCGCGATCGTCACCGACCTCGTCGGCGCCCCACCCACCTCGTCGACGAGACCGGCCGCACCGCGTGGCACACCCGCACCACCCTGTGGGGCACCACGACGTGGAACCGCGACGCCACCGCCCACACCGCGCTGTGTTTCCCTGGTCACGACCCCGAAACCGGCGGCCTCCACTACCTACGTCGAAAATCATTCCTATCTGCCGCCTGATGAATTCATCGACGCCGTACTCGGGTCGGTGTGAACGCTTACGGGCTGAGCGGATGGTGATTGGCCTGATTGACGTCCACTGGAAGTTAAATGTGTCACATCGGCAGGGCGATCCAAGCTGGGGGTGAGGGACCGCATCGGCGTGGCCTTTGTGGGTTCTTTCTGCTTCCCAGGGGCGAGTCACGGTAGGTGGTTAGAAGTGTACGGAAAAAATCTGCGCATGGAATTGCAAAATTCCGAATATGGCAGTATTCGGTCAACCACTCAGTCCTGTTGCTCCGCAGCGTGCATCCGCAACTCTCCACCAGGGTCGACGTGTTTTTCTGACAGTGGCGCGTATTGATCTCGACGTATCCTTCAAGTCGCTGGAGATTCACCGCCTGTCAGCGGCGGAGGTGCGGCCGACCGGGCGGCCTGCTCGATCTTCGCGCGGTGGGCTGCACGGGCATCCTCGTCGATCTGCTGCTCGTGTTCGGCGCGCAGCCCGGTCCGGCCGTCGAGGCCCTCGCGCAGGATGTCGGCGTGCCCGGCATGCCGGACGGTCTCGCTGAGGACATGGGTCATGACAGCGAACAGGTTCGTGTGGGCGTAAGGCTCCGGCCACCACGGCACGTGGCCGGGAGCGTCGAGGGGAAGCTCTTTGATCGTCGCGTCCGAGTGTTCCCACGTGCGCCGGTAGAACCCGATGATCTGATCGCGGGTCTCGTCCTCGGCCGCCCACTGATCGCTGCCGTCCGAGTCCTGCCACCGGGACAGCGGTTTTGGGGAAGGGCGGTCGAAGACCTCGCCGAAGTACCTGGCCTCGACCAGAGCCACGTGTTTGACCAGGCCGAGGAGGTTGGTCCCGGTCGCTGTCAAAGGTCGGCGGGCGTCGTACTCGGACAAGCCGTCGAGTTTCCAGAGCAGCGCCTTGCGGTCCCGCCGCAATCTCCCGTGCAGGTTGTCTTTCGCGAATTCATCGATCATGCGGCATGAGCCTGCCATGGGCTGCCAGTAGTTTCGAGTAGAAGGCCAAGAGGTATGCCGTGGGCCCGGGGGCGGCGGGCGGCTGGTGCCGGAGGCGGTGCTGTGCCGCCGCACAGACTGCCGGAGTGTGTCAGGTCGGCCAGCCGCCCGTTGTGGTGCGCTGCGTGGCGGGTGGTCAGGCGCGGGGCAGGGAGACGGCAACGGCCTGTGGTGCGGGTCGGCGAAGGTATCGCCGACCCGCACCACAGGCCGCATTGCGCAGACGGGCGGGCTGAAGTCCCTCAGGCCAGGTCCATGCCGCCGTCCAGGGTGATGATCTGGCCGGTGATGAGGGCGCCTGCGGGTTCGGCGAGGCGGGTGATCCAGGGGGTGATGTCGTCGACCTCGCCGACGGCGCCGAGCGGGATGTCGGCCTTGGCATGCTCGAAGAGGCCGTTGACCTGCTCCTCGGTGAGGCCGTTCGCCGCGTAGGCCTCGGTCTTGACGAAGCCGGGTGCGACGGCGTTGACGCGGACGCCGCGGGACGCCAGTTCGGCCGCCCAGGTGCGGGTCAGGCTGTGGATGCCGGCCTTGCTCGCCGCGTAGGCGGAACCGCCCGGGGTGGGGTTGTGGCCGGCGCGGCTGGAGACGAGCACGATGCTGCCGCCGGGGGTGCGCAGCGCCGGGAGCAGGCGAGCGGTGAGCAGCATCGGGCCGATGAGGTTGATGTCCATGACCTCGCGCACGGTCGTCGCGTCCATCGCGTCGAGCGGGCTGAAGCGGAACACGCCGGCGTTGTGGACGAGCACGTCGAGTGTGCCGCCGCACTCCTCGACGGCGGCCGCCACGGCCTCCGTGCCCTCCACTTCGGTGACGTCGGCGGTGACCGGGCGTACCGCCGGGTGCAGGGCGGCGACCTCGGCGAGGCGTTCGGGGCGGCGGCCGGTGACGATGACGTGGGCGGCACCCTGGTCGGCGAAGGCCAGCGCGGCGGCCCGGCCTATGCCGGTGCCACCTCCGGTGACGACCACGGTCTGTTCCGCGAACGGCTTGTCCGACATGGCGGTTCTCCTCAGGTAAGGGGCGGTGGAGCCGAGAGGTGGCTGTGGAGCCGGGAGCTGGTGGTAGCGGGTAGGGGCCGGCGGGCGGGGTCGTGGCGGCGCTGCCCGCCGGGCGCCCCGCCGGGGTCGGTCACGGGCCGATGGCGTCGACAGGGTCGATGCGGACGTCGCGGGTGTCGGCGTCGGCTGCGGTGAAGGCGAGCAGCGCCGCGCCCTCCGCTTCCAGCGCGGAGCGCGCGGCGCGGTCCAGGGGGGCGAAGGGCTCGACGACGAGGGTGGCGCTGTCGCGCTGGCGGTCGACGCGCCAGGTGCCGTGCACGAAGCCGTCCACGAGGATGGTGGCGCGGATCAGACCGTTGCGGGTGAAGACGCGCTGCTGCTGCTCCTTGGTGAGGATGCGGCTGCGGTCGGCGTGCGAGAGCAGGATGTTGTCGAAGTCGGGCAGGTAGCGCACGGGTGCCGGGGTGTCCGGGTCGGGCAGCGGCCCGTCCGGCACGTCGTACAGCTCGTTGCCGAAGGCGTCCCGGTACACACGCAGTTGGGGCCGCAGGCGCTTGAAGCAGGCGGCGAGCCGGGTCATGCCGGACCACGTCTGCACGTCCTTGACGGTGGCCGGGCCGAAGGCCGCAAGGTAGCGCAGCACCAGCTCGTCGGGGTCCGTCCCGGTGGCCGTGGCACGTCCCAGCCAGGCCTCGGCGCTGGTGTGCACCGCCTGGCCGCTCTCGCCCCACAGGCCGCGCGGCGGCACCTGCACCAGCGGTACCAGGGCCCGTACGGCGTTGGCCATGGCGAACTCGTCCTGGTCGGGCCAGCGTTCGGCGAGCCGGGTGCCGAGGCCGCCGAGGGCGAGCGGTTCCTTCTCCACGAGCCGCCGCCCGGCCGCGGCGACATCGGTCACGTCCAGCCCGGCCAGCTTCTTGCCGAAGGTGCTGGTCAGGGAGCGTTCCAGGGCGGCTTGCAGTACCGGACGCAGCCGCAGGCAGTCGTCGGCGGTGACGAGGTGGATGGTGCCGCGCATCATCACCAGCCGGACGGCCTGCCGGTTGCGGATCAGCTCGGACAGGTCCTCGGGTCGGAACGCGTCGAGCCTTGTCCACAGGCCCGTGTAGGGGGGCGCGGGCGCCTGGGCCTGCATGCCGACGAGGTGTTCCAGGGCGGCCGACGCGGACATCCGGGAGCGGGACAGCAGCAGTTGCCGTTCGAGCAGCGCCCGGTTGAGGGCGCGGCGGTCGAGCACGCTTTCCGGCGGGACGGCGGGGGACGGGGTGGTCACGATCACGTGGTCCTTCGCAACTGGACGGGCAGGTGGAGCAGATTGTGGTTGACGTCCCCGACGCGCCACCGCAGTTCGGCCTCGGGCACGGCGAGTCGTGCGTCGGGGAAGCGGCGGGTCAGCTCCTCCAGGACCACGGTCAGTTCGAGTCGGGCCAGTCCGGCGCCCAGGCAGCGGTGGATGCCGTGGCCGAAGGCCAGGTGCGGGTTGGGGGACCGCTGGAAGTCCGCCTGCTCGGGTGCGTCGAAGACGGCCGCGTCCCGGTTGGCGGAGGCGAAGGCGAGGAACACGGCGTCCCCGGCCGGTATGCGCACTCCGGCGACGGTGACGTCCTCGGTGGCGATCCGGGGCAGCCCGGACGTGTCGTCGGCGTTGAGGTTGACGCGGCGCAGCAGCTCCTCGACGGCCACCGGCACCTCCTCGGGGTGGGTGCCGAGGTGGCGCCACAGGGCCGGGTGGTCGGTGAGCAGGGTCAGCACGAAGTTGCCGATCTGGCCGGCGGTGGAGTCGTAGCCGGCGCCCAGCAGGGTGTAGCCGAGCCCGATCAACTCGCCCATGTCGAGGCGGTCCTCACCGGTCCGGGCGGTGATCAGCGCGGACAGCACGTCGTCGCCCGGCTGCTCCATGCGGGCGGCCACCAGGCCGGCGATGTACGCGCCGAGCTGGTCGCGGCCCTCGACGGCCTCCTCCTCGGGGCCGGAGACGTCCGCGAACTGCCGTACCCAGACCCGGAACCGGTCCCGGTCCTGTTCGGGTACGCCGAGCAGCTCCCCGATGACGGTCAGCGCCAGTGGGGACGCCAGCCGCTCCACCACGTCCACCGGTGTGCCGTCGGCGCCCTCCCGCTCGGCCCGGTCCAGCAGTTCGGTGACCAGCAGGCGGACCCGGGGGCGCATGCCCGCCACCCGCTCGGCGGAGAAGCCCAGTTCGACGAGGGCGCGCAGCCGCGTGTGGTCCGGCGGGTCGAGGGAGACGATCATCTCCGGCGGGGCCTGGAACAGTCCGCTGAACTTCGGCGCGTCCGGCGCGTAGCTGGCGGCCCGGCTGAACCGCTCGTCGTCGAGGACCGCTCGGATGTCGGCGTGCCGGGTGATCAGCCAGGCGTGGCCGCCGCCGGCCATGCGGACCCGGGCCACCGGCTCGCGGACGCGCAGCTCGGCGAAGACCGGCGACGGGCCGCGGTGGCTGGAGCCGGGGAACGGGTGGACGAGGACGTCCTCGGCGGTGGTCATGCGGGGCCTCCAACGGTCGGGGCGGCGGTGCGGGACGGGATCGACGTGCGGTCCGGGTGATGCGCGGCGGTGTCCCCGGGGCCGAAAAGGTGAAGCCCCGGAGAGCCGGCCGCCCCCGGGACGCGCGCCCGGCAGATCCCCGAACCCGGGCCCGGGCCTCGCGCCCCGGGAGGGCCGACCGGGGAGGGCCGACCGGGGACGGGTTGCCGTCAGCGCAGGGTTCGGAAGAACGAGCGCAGTTCGGACACCAGCAGGTCAGGCTGCTCCAGGGCGGGGAAGTGGCCGCCGCTCTCGTGGTCGGTCCACCTGCGCAGGTCCGAGAAGCGTCCCTCGCACCAGGCGCGCGGCATGCGGGCGTCCTTGGGGAACACCGAGCAGGCGGTCGGTACCGGCACCGGGCCGAGCGCCATCCTGTTGTGGCTCTCCCAGTAGATGCGGGCCGAGGACGCGCCGGTGCGGGCCAGCCAGGCCAGCGTGACCAGGTCGAGCAGCCGGTCCCGGTCGACGACCTTCTCCAGGTCGCCGTCGTGGTCGCTCCACGCCCAGTACTTCTCGACCATCCAGGCGAGTTGGGCGGCCGGCGAGTCGGTCAGCCCGTAGGCGAGGGTCTGCGGCCGGGTGGCCTGCACGGCCGAGTAGGCGCCCTCCTGCTGCTGGAACTCCTTCAGCGCGGCCAGCCCCGCCAGGTCGCGGGCGTCCAGCTCGACCTGCTCGGCCGGCGGACCGGCGAAGGGCATGGCCAGGTGGATGCCGATCAGCCGGTCGGCCACCGTCTCACCGAGCACGCCGGTCAGGAACGAGCCCCAGTCCACGCCGTGCGCCGCGAAGCGCTCGTAACCGAGGCGGCCCATCAGCTCCGCCCAGGCGGCGGCGGTGCGCTCCACCGTCCAGCCGGTGCTGGTGGGCTTGTCGCTGAGCGCGAAGCCGGGCAGGGACGGGCAGACGACGTGGAAGGCGTCAGCCGGGTCGCCGCCGTACGCGGCGGGGTCGGTGAGCGGCCCGAGCAGGTCGAGGAACTCCAGGACGGAGCCGGGCCAGCCGTGGCTGAGCAGCAGCGGTACGGCGTGCGGGTGCGGGGAGCGCACGTGCAGGAAGTGGATGCCGAGCCCGTCGATCTCGGTGCGGAACTGCGGCACGTCGTTGAGGCGCCGCTCGGCGGCCCGCCAGTCGTGGCGGTGCTGCCAGTGCTCGCACAGTTCCCGGAGGTAGGCGAGCGGCACGCCCTGCGACCAGTCGCCGACGGTCTCGGCGTCCGGCCAGCGGGTGCGGGCCAGCCGCTCCCGGAGGTCGCTGAGGTCCGCGTCGGGAAAGCCGAGCCGGAACGGGGTGACTGCCGGAGCCATGCGAGTTCCTCCTGCTGGGGTGGGGCGGTTGCTGGACGAGGTCGGGAGGCCGGCCCGCCACCCGCGGCGGAAGACGTGCCGCCTTCCGCCGGACCGCGTGCCGCCTTCGGGCCGCTCTGCCGCTGGTGCCTGCCGCTGGTGCCTGCCGCCCTCGGGACGTCGCCCCGCCGGTGGGGCCGGACGGAACGTGGCGTCCGGACGGCACGTGACGCGTGACGCTACGCCGCGCGGCTCGAATCGAGGTCGAGCAGGCCGGGGGCCGATCGAGCGGGCTTCCGGTGGCAGTCCAGAGCCGGGTGCCACCGTGCGGATGCCCTGACGAGGAGGAGCCAGCGATGAGCACAGACGCCCGACCGGGCAACGAGGGGACCGAGGAGACCTTCCCCTACGAGCGCAAATGCCCGTTCTCCGCACCCGAGCAGTACAAGCAGTTCGCCGCGGAGCCCGTGAAGCGCATACCGCTGCCGACGGGACTGCCGATCTGGGCCGTCACCGGCTACGAGAACATGCGCCAACTGCTCACCGACCCCCGCACCAGTGCCTCCCGCAAGGAGGCGAACTTCCCCTTCTACTTCGACGCCCCGCCGGAGTTCCGCACCGAGACCTCCTTCATCGGGTACGACCCGCCCGAGCACACCAAGACGCGCCGCAAGGCGGCGGTGACCTTCACCAACCGCCAGGTGCAGCGGCTGCGCCCCCGGATCGAGCAGATCGTCGAGGAGGCCATCGACGCGATGATCGAGCAGGGTCCGGGCGTGGACATGCACCACGCGCTGTCCCTTCCGGTGCCGATGACCGTCATCTGCCTGCTGCTCGGCATCCCCTACGAGGACCACGAGTTCTTCCAGGTCAACGGCACCACGCTGCTCGGCGGCACGGCCACCATGCAGGAGCGGCAGGCCGCGCTGGTGGACGTCAACAAGTACCTGTTCGGGCTGGTGGAGAAGAAGGAACGCGAGCCGGGCGACGACCTGATCAGCCGTGCCATCGCCGAGTACCGGGAGGCGGGGGAGAGCTACGAGGCCCGCGACCTGGTCAACCTGTGCCGGCTGCTGATGAACGGCGGCCACGAGACCACCGCCAGCATGATCTCGCTGGGCACGGCCTGCCTGCTGGAGCACCCCGACCAGCTGGCCCAGCTCAAGGCCGACCCGCAGCTGATCGGGCCCGCCGTGGAGGAACTGGTCCGCTACCTGACGATCGGCGACGCGGCCGTGCCCCGGGTCGCCACCGACGACATCGAGATCGGCGGCGCGACCATTCCCAAGGGCGAGGGCATTCTCTGCCTGGGCCTGACCGCCAACCGCGACCCGGAGATGTTCGAGAACCCCGACGAGCTGATCCTCAGCCGCGGCAACCGCCGGCACTTCGGCTTCGGGCACGGCGTGCACCACTGCATCGGTGCCGACCTCGCCCGGCTGGAACTGCAACTCGTGTGGGGCCGGCTGTTCGAGCGCATCCCGACGCTGCGCCTGGCCAAGCCCTTCGAGGAGATCCCCTCGAAGGAACGCGCCATCATCTACGGACTGTGGGGCCTGCCGGTCACCTGGGACGTGTGACGCCGTGACCGGGCCGCTCCTCGGGCTGAGGGTCGTCGAACTGGCGGCGATCGGGCCGGCGCCCTTCGCCTGCATGGTCCTCGCCGACCTCGGCGCGGACGTACTGCGCATCGACCGGGCCGACGGTCGCCGCTCCTTCCCGGAGTGGCACCGGGTGCTCGACCGCAACCGGCGGTCGAAGGCACTGGACCTGAAGGACACCGCCGGCGTCGCCGAACTGCTCGACCTGGTACGGGAAGCCGACGTACTGGTCGAGGGGTTCCGGCCGGGTGTCGCCGAGCGGCTCGGTGTCGGGCCCGAGGAGTGCCGGGAGGTGAACCCGCGGCTCGTCTACGCCCGCATGACGGGCTGGGGGCAGCACGGGCCGCTCGCCGACACCCCCGGCCACGACATCAACTACCTCGCTCTGTCCGGGGCGTTGGACACGATCGGGCCGCGCGGCGGGCCACCCGTGCCACCGGTGAACCTGCTCGGTGACTTCGGCGGCGGTGGCATGTTCCTCGTCGCCGGGGTGCTCGCCGCCCTGTTCGACCGCGCGCACACCGGGCTCGGGCAGGTGGTGGACGCGGCGATCGTGGACGGCGCCGGCGCCATGCTGGGCATGCTCACGGCCATGGCCGACGCCGGGCAGTGGCGGCCCGAGCGCGGCAGCAACCTGCTGGACGGCGGCGCGCCCTTCTACCGCTGCTACCGCTGCGCGGACGGCCGCCACGTCGCGGTCGGCGCGCTGGAGCCGCGCTTCTACGACGAACTGCTGCACGGTCTGGGGCTGCGACCCGAGCAGCTGCCCGACCGGGACGACCCGGCCAACTGGCCCGCGCTGGAGGCGGAGTTCGCCGCGGTCTTCGCCCGGCGCGACCGGGACACCTGGGCGGAGCTGTTCGCGTCCACCCAGGCCTGCGTGACGCCGGTGCTCAGCGTCGACGAAGCCGCCGAGCACCCGCACCACCAGGCACGCAGAAGCGGTCCCGCCACTGCCGCCCCGCGCTTCAGCGGCTGCCCGCCCCGCTTCAGCGGCGCTCCACCACGCTTCCAGCGGGCGGCGTCATGATGCCTGTCCCAGTGAGATCACTGTCCGCGCACGCGCGCACACATCCGAAGTCCCGTCCAGTGTCAGAGAGGTAAACCCATGGCTATTTCGTCGGAGCAGGCTCCGTCCGTGGAGACGGAGGTGCAGGGCACAAAAACGGGGACGGACAACTCGACCGACACGGCACCGGTCAACCCGCTGCGGTGGGCGGCGCTGCTGGTGCTGCTCATCTCGGCCTTCATGGACCTCCTCGACGGCACGATCGCCAACGTCGCGGGGCCGTCCATGCAGCGCGAGCTGGGCGCCGGGTACTCCGCCATCCAGTGGGTGCTGGTCGGCTACCAGCTGGCGTTCGCACTGCTGCTGATCCTCGGTGGCAGGCTCGGTGACATCTACGGCCGCAAGAAGGTCTTCCTGATCGGCGTGGTCGGCTTCACCGTCGCCTCTCTGACCGCCGGCCTCGCGCAGGAGCCGTGGCAGCTCGTCGCCTCCCGCGTGCTCCAGGGCGCCTTCGCCGGTGTCATGGTGCCGCAGGTGCTGTCGATCATCCACGTCACCTTCACCGCGAAGGAGCGCGGCACGGCCTTCGCCCTGCACGGCCTGGTCGGCGGCCTCGCCGCCACGCTCGGTCTGGCGCTCGGCGGCCTGATGGTGCAGTGGAACCTGTTCGGCCTCGACTGGCGGCTGATCTTCCTCGTCAACGTGCCCGTCGGCCTCTTCGCGCTGCTCTACGGCTCCAAGGTCATCACCGAGTCGAAGGCGCCGCAGGCGCTGCGGCTGGACACCACCGGTGTGCTGCTCGCCACCGTCGGTCTGGTCATGCTGGTCTTCCCGCTGCTCCAGGGCCGCGAGCTGGGCTGGCCGACGCTGGGCTTCGTGTCCATGGCCGGTTCGGTACTGGTCCTGACCGGCTTCGTGATGTGGCAGCGCCACAAGACGCAGAAGGACGGCTCGCCGCTGGTGGAGCTCGGGCTGTTCCGCACCCGCAGCTTCTCGTCCGGCCTCGCCGTGAACCTGATCTTCTACATCGGCATGGGCATGTTCGTCATCGGATGGACGCTGTACATGCAGATCGGCCAGGGCTGGTCGCCGATGCGGGCGGGCCTGACCAGCCTTCCGTTCTGTGTCGGTGCCTTCATGACCGCCACCACGTCGGTGATGATCCTGGTGCCGAAGTTCGGCCGCAAGGCGATGCAGATCGGTGCGCTCGTGCTGATCGCCGGCCTGGGCTACTACATCTGGGTCGCCGGCCACTACGGCAGCGACGTCACCTCCTGGAACCTGGCCCTGCCGCTGTTCCTGATCGGCCTCGGCTTCGGAACGGTCGCCACGCCGCTGCCCCTGATCGTCACCTCCGAGGTGCCGCACAAGGACGCCGGCTCCGCGTCCGGGCTGGTCAACACCAACACCCAGCTGGGCTTCGCCATCGGCGGTGCCCTGGTGAGCGTGGTGTTCTTCGGTGGGCTCGCCGGCAACGCCGGTGCCGCCGTCGACGGCCAGGTGCCGGAGTTGCGCAAGGAACTGGTCGCCACCGCCGAGCTGTCACCGGGCGAGGCCGACCGGGCCATCGCGACGCACCGCACCTGTGCGGTGGACCGTGCCAAGGAGAAGGAGGCCAGCGTCGTGCCGCCGAGCTGCACCGCGCCGGAGCTGCGGGACGAGCAGGTGGCCGAGGTCCTGGCCGACTACTCGCAGGAGGCCACCGGTGTCTCCTTCGCGAAGAGCTTCCAGACCCTGATGTACGTGTTCATCGGCATCACGGTGGTGGTGTTCTTCCTGATGTTCACCATCCCGCGCCGCCTCAAGGAGGAGAACCCGGAGGCCACCGAGGGGGAACCGGCGGCCTCTGTCTGACGGCGGCGCCTGCGTCACCGGCAGCACCGCAACGACAGCGGGGGCCGGGCAGCACCTGGGGGTGCTGCC
>NZ_BAAHCA010000018.1:0-20916 GCF_054776295.1 Streptomyces sparsus | reverse complement strand
GGCGGCCGTCGGCCTGCTGGTCGCCGCCGCCCGGGCCCGCGGGTCGCGCGTCACCGCTGCGGTGCTGGCCCTGGTGCTGGTCGGGCACCTCACGGTGCAACTCGGGGTGGCGCACCGGCACGGGGGCATCCAGGAGCAGGCCCGGGAGGACTGGCGGAAGATCGCCGCCGTGCTGCACGACAACGGCGTGCGCCCGCCCTGTGTGATCACCGGGAACGTCGGAGCCATCCCGCTGGCGCACACCGCGGGCTGCACGGTCGTCGAACCGGGCTCCGACGTCCGCCCCGACGCCCTGGTGATCCGGTACGCCGAGCCCCCGTCCTGGGCCCGGGACTGGTCGCGCCACCCGGTGCCGGACACCTACAACGCCGGCTGGACCGTCGTCGTACGCCCCTGACCCGCCCCACCTTGCCCGTCACACACGAGCAGGGCCCGTACGTCCGCCGGTGAGGCGGTCGTACGGGCCCTGCTCCCGGCCGAGGCCGGTGGGTGCTCCAGGGAGCGTCAGGTCACTTGACGATCTTGGTGACCTGGCCGGCGCCCACGGTCCGGCCACCCTCACGGATGGCGAACTTGAGGCCTTCCTCCATGGCAACCGGCTGGATCAGGCTGACCGACATGGAGGTGTTGTCGCCCGGCATGACCATCTCGGTGCCCTCGGGGAGGGTCACGACGCCGGTCACGTCCGTGGTACGGAAGTAGAACTGCGGGCGGTAGTTGTTGAAGAAGGGGGTGTGACGGCCACCCTCGTCCTTCGACAGGATGTAGGCCTGGGCCTCGAACTCGGTGTGCGGCGTGACCGAACCCGGCTTGATGATGACCTGGCCGCGCTCGACGTCCTCGCGCTTGATGCCGCGAAGCAGCAGACCGACGTTCTCACCGGCCTGACCCTCGTCCAGCAGCTTCCGGAACATCTCGATGCCGGTCACCGTGGTGGTGGTCTTGTCCTGCTTGATGCCGATGATGTCGACGGTCTCGTTGACCTTCAGCACACCACGCTCGATACGACCGGTGACGACGGTGCCGCGACCGGTGATCGTGAAGACGTCCTCGATGGGCATGAGGAACGGCTTCTCGGTGTCGCGCTCCGGCTCGGGGATCGACTCGTCGACAGCCTTCATCAGGTTGAGGACCGACTCGCCCCACTCCTTGTCGCCCTCGAGCGCCTTCAGAGCCGAGACCTTGACGACCGGGAGGTCGTCGCCCGGGAACTCGTACTCCGAGAGAAGCTCACGGACCTCGAGCTCGACGAGCTCCATGATCTCCTCGTCGTCCACCATGTCGGCCTTGTTCAGCGCGACGACGATGTACGGGACGCCGACCTGGCGGGCCAGGAGCACGTGCTCCTTGGTCTGCGGCATCGGGCCGTCGGTGGCGGCGACCACGAGGATGGCGCCGTCCATCTGGGCGGCACCGGTGATCATGTTCTTGATGTAGTCCGCGTGACCCGGGCAGTCGACGTGGGCGTAGTGACGGCTCTCCGTCTGGTACTCGACGTGCGCGATGGAGATGGTGATACCGCGCTGGCGCTCCTCGGGAGCCTTGTCGATCTGGTCGAAGGCCGAGGCCTCGTTGAGGTCGGGGTACGCGTCATGCAGCACCTTGGTGATCGCCGCGGTAAGAGTCGTCTTACCGTGGTCGATGTGACCGATGGTGCCGATGTTGACGTGCGGCTTAGTCCGCTCGAACTTCGCCTTCGCCACTGGGGTCCTCCTGTGGACTGGTGCTGTACGCCCCCCGCTCTTGCGGAAGGTTTTCAGGTGGTCGGTACCGAACCGGCCAGGACCCCTAGGGGGACGCCCTTGACCTGTTCGTATCTGAGGGCTGGCGCCCGGGGCGGCCGGCGACTCCGCGCTCTCGCACGGTGTCGCCGGCGCCCCGTATGCCTTTGCTACAGCCTAAGGGGTGAGATTACGGCGGCGAACCGACGTCACTCGCCCCGGACCTTCGCGATGATCTCCTCGCTGACGCTCCGGGGAACCTCTGCGTAGGAGTCAAACTGCATCGAGTAGCTCGCGCGACCGGAGGTCTTGCTCCGCAGGTCACCGACGTAGCCGAACATCTCCGACAGCGGAACCAGGCCCGTGACGAGCTTGGCGCCGCTGCGCTCCTCCATGGACTGAACCTGTCCACGGCGGGAGTTGATGTCACCGATCACGTCACCCATGTAGTCCTCGGGTGTGGTGACCTCGACCTTCATCATCGGCTCCAGCAGGGCCGGGCTGGCCTTGCGGGCGGCCTCCTTGAAGGCCATCGAGCCGGCGATCTTGAAGGCCATCTCGGAGGAGTCGACGTCGTGGTAGGCACCGTCGAGCAGCGTCACGCGGACACCCGTGAGGGGGTAACCCGCGAGCACGCCGAACTCCATGGCCTCCTGGCAGCCGGCGTCCACCGAGGGGATGTACTCCCGGGGGATGCGGCCACCGGTGACCTTGTTGACGAACTCGTAGCCGTCGCCCTCGAGGGGCTCGACCGCGATCTGCACCTTCGCGAACTGGCCGGAACCACCAGTCTGCTTCTTGTGCGTGTAGTCCAGGCGCTCGACCGGCTTGCGGAGCGTCTCGCGGTAGGCCACCTGCGGCTTACCGACGTTCGCCTCGACCTTGAACTCCCGCTTCATGCGGTCGACCAGGACGTCGAGGTGCAGCTCGCCCATGCCGGAGATGATCGTCTGGCCGGTCTCCTCGTCGGTCTTGACCTGGAAGGACGGGTCCTCCTCGGCCAGCCGCTGGATCGCGATGCCCAGCTTCTCCTGGTCGCCCTTGGACTTCGGCTCGATGGCGACCTCGATCACCGGGGCCGGGAACTCCATGGACTCCAGGATCACCGGGTTCGACGCGTCGCAGAGGGTCTCGCCCGTGGTGGTCTGCTTCAGACCCATGACGGCGACGATGTCGCCGGCGCCCACGGCCTCGATCTCCTCACGCTTGTTCGCGTGCATCCGGTAGATCTTGCCGATCCGCTCCTTCTTGCCCTTCACGGAGTTCAGCACCTGGGTGCCGGTCTCCAGGCGACCGGAGTAGATCCGGACGAAGGTGAGCTTGCCGAGGTGCGGGTCGCTCATGATCTTGAACGCCAGCGCCGACATCGGCTCGGACTCGGACGGGGCCCGCTTGATGACCTCGTCGGGGTCCTTCACGGACTGGCCCTCGACGGACTCGACGTCCAGCGGCGACGGCAGGTAGCGCACGACCGCGTCGAGCAGGGGCTGCACGCCCTTGTTCTTGAACGCGGTACCGCAGAACACCGGGGTGACGGTGATGGTGCCCTCGGCGCCGGTGGAGGCGAGGGTGACGCGGCGGATGGCCGCCATGAGCTGCTCCTCGGTGGGCTCGACGCCCTCGAGGTACAGCTCCATCATCTCCTCGTCGTTCTCCGACACGGCCTCGAGCAGCTTGCCGCGCCACTCGTCGGCGGCCTCGACGTGCGTCTCCGGGATGTCGACGACGTCGTACGCCTCACCGAGCTTGGTGTCGGCGGACCACACCAGCGCCTTCATCTGGACGAGGTCGACCACGCCCTTGAAGTCCATCTCGGTGCCGATCGGCAGCTGCATGACCAGCGGCGTCGCACCGAGGCGGTCGACGATCATGTCGACGCAGCGGTGGAACTCGGCACCGGTACGGTCCAGCTTGTTGACGAAGCAGATCCGCGGCACGCCGTAGCGGTCCGCCTGACGCCACACCGTCTCCGACTGGGGCTCCACACCGGCGACGCCGTCGAACACCGTGACGGCACCGTCGAGCACGCGCAGCGAACGCTCCACCTCGACGGTGAAGTCGACGTGGCCCGGGGTGTCGATGATGTTGATCGTGTGGTCGACGTCGTTCAGCGGCCAGTGGCAGGTCGTCGCGGCCGACGTGATCGTGATGCCGCGCTCCTGCTCCTGCGCCATCCAGTCCATCGTGGCAGCGCCGTCGTGGACCTCACCGATCTTGTAGCTGACGCCCGTGTAGTACAGGATCCGCTCGGTGGTCGTCGTCTTGCCCGCGTCGATGTGGGCCATGATCCCGATGTTGCGGACCCTGGCCAGGTCAAGTGAAGTAGTAGCCATAAGGCTTCGGTCTTCTCTCGGTCTCGATGGGGTAGCGACTACCAGCGGTAGTGCGCGAAGGCCTTGTTGGACTCGGCCATCTTGTGGGTGTCCTCGCGCTTCTTCACGGCGGCACCGAGCCCGTTGGAGGCGTCGAGCAGCTCGTTCATCAGGCGCTCGGTCATGGTCTTCTCGCGGCGGGCCCGCGAGTAGCCCACGAGCCAGCGGAGCGCGAGGGTGGAGGAGCGGCCGGGGCGGACCTCGACCGGCACCTGGTAGGTGGCGCCACCGACACGACGGGAGCGGACCTCGAGGGTCGGCTTCACGTTCTCGAGCGCGCGCTTCAGCGTGATGACCGGGTCGTTGCCCGACTTCTCACGCAGTCCCTCCATGGCGCCGTAGACGATGCGCTCCGCGGTGGAACGCTTGCCGTTGAGCAGCACCTTGTTGATGAGGGAGGTCACCAGAGGAGAACCGTAGACCGGGTCGATGTGGACCGGGCGCTTCGGGGCAGGGCCCTTACGAGGCATTCTTACTTCTCCTTCTTGGCGCCGTAGCGGCTGCGAGCCTGCTTGCGGTTCTTGACGCCCTGCGTGTCGAGGGAGCCCCGAATGATCTTGTAGCGAACACCCGGCAGGTCCTTCACACGGCCGCCGCGCACGAGCACGATCGAGTGCTCCTGCAGGTTGTGGCCCTCACCCGGAATGTAGGCCGTGACCTCGATCCCGCTGGTCAGGCGCACACGTGCGACCTTCCGCAGGGCCGAGTTCGGCTTCTTCGGGGTGGTGGTGAAGACACGCGTGCAGACGCCGCGGCGCTGGGGCGAACCCTCGAGCGCGGGCGTCTTGTTCTTCTCGACCTTGTCCTGCCGGCCCTTGCGGACCAGCTGCTGGATCGTAGGCACAGTTTCTCCGGTTTCTGTGTGCCGTCTCGGTGAAGCTAACCTGGGCCACATGTCCGACCCACGCGGTCGGGTGTGTCGAAAGCTGCACAGTCCCGCTTTGGGTGGGAAATGCAGAATCGGCCTCGCCCGCAAGCTTCTCGCGCTGAACTGGCGCGTGCAGAAGCGCAGGGGATACCCCAGGCACAAGGTCAGAGCGTACCTACCGCATCGGCTGCGGTCAAAAGCGATAGAACACGCACAGGCCCGCCGCCGTTCCGGAACGGCCACCCGCTCAGGTTCCGGCTGCCAGACCCACCATGAAAAGGATCATCAGCACGCCGAACCCGATCGCCAGGTACCCCAGCACCAGACCGGCCACCGCGTAACCGTCACCGCGTTCGCCGGTGCGCCGGATGTCCGCCCGCGCCTTGTGCCCCAGCGCGACGGCCGGGATGGCGGTGAGGCCCCAGGTGAACGGCGTGAGCACCCCGCACACGAGCGCGCCGGTGGCAGAGCTGTTGGTGCCCGGCGGGGGCGGCGGAGGAGCCCAGAAGGTCTGTGGAACCGCCTGGTTGGGGGCCTGCGGCATCGGCACCGGGCCCTGCGGCAGGTCGGCGATCAGCGGGTGCAGTTCACCGTAGGTGCCCGCCTGGTGCAACCGGTGCAGCCGCTGGTCGTACTCGGCCTTGCTGAGCCGGCCCTCGGCGTAACCGGCCTTGAGCACGTCGGCGGCCCGCTCCCGGTCCGCGTCGGACGCCCGCATCACCGGAGTGTTGCCCGGCCCCGGCTGGCCGCCCTGGCCGTACGGGACCGGTGGCCCCGCCTGGCCGCCCTGGCCGTACGGGCCGGGCGGACCGTACTGGCCGCCCTGCCAGTGGAGTGACATCCCCAGCACCTCCCCGCTTAGTGCACGCACGACCGCAGCGTCTCTCATTGTCCCTGACGCACGGCGTGAACGGCAGGTTCCCCGTGCACGGTTGCGTAAAGGCCGCAGGGCGGCTCACTGGTTGTACGGACCGTAGTCGTAGTCCTCCAGCGGGACCGCCTGGCCGGAGCCGGTGCCGAAGGGCGAGTAGTCGATGTCGTCGTAACCGACGGCCGAGTACATCGCGGCCTTGGCCTCCTCGGTCGGCTCGACCCGGATGTTGCGGTAGCGGGACAGACCCGTACCGGCCGGGATGAGCTTACCGATGATGACGTTCTCCTTGAGGCCGATCAGGGAGTCCGACTTGGCGTTGATCGCCGCGTCGGTGAGGACCCTGGTCGTCTCCTGGAAGGACGCCGCCGACAGCCACGACTCGGTGGCCAGCGAGGCCTTGGTGATACCCATCAGCTGCGGACGGCCGGAGGCCGGGTGGCCGCCTTCCGTGACCACACGACGGTTCTCGCCCTCGAACTTCGACCGCTCCACCAGCTCGCCGGGCAGCAGCTCCGCGTCGCCGGACTCGATGATCGTCACGCGGCGCAGCATCTGCCGGATGATGATCTCGATGTGCTTGTCGTGGATCGACACGCCCTGCGAGTTGTAGACCTTCTGCACCTCGCCGACCAGGTGGACCTGGACGGCACGCTGGCCGAGGATGCGCAGCACGTCGTGCGGGTTGACCGCGCCGACCGTGAGCGGCTGGCCGACGGTGACGTGGTCGCCCTCGCCCACCAGCAGGCGCGAGCGCTTGGAGACGGCGTACGGCATCTCCTCGGAGCCGTCGTCGGGAGTGACGACGACCTTGCGCGTCTTCTCGGTCTCGTCGATGCGGACCCGGCCCGCCGCCTCCGAGATCGGGGCCACACCCTTGGGGGTACGGGCCTCGAAGAGCTCGACGACACGCGGCAGACCCTGCGTGATGTCGTCACCGGCCACACCACCGGTGTGGAAGGTGCGCATCGTCAGCTGGGTGCCGGGCTCACCGATCGACTGGGCCGCGATGATGCCGACGGCCTCACCGATGTCGACGAGCTTGCCGGTGGCCAGCGAACGGCCGTAGCACATGGCGCAGGTGCCGACCGCGGACTCGCAGGTGAGGACCGAGCGGGTCTTGACGGTGTCGACACCGTGCCGGACCAGCTCGTCGATGAGCACGTCGCCCAGGTCGGTGCCGGCCGGGGCCAGCACCTTGCCGTCGACGACGATGTCCTCGGCGAGGCAGCGCGCGTACACGCTGGTCTCCGCGTCGTCCGCCTTGCGCAGCACGCCGTCGGCGCCCTTGGCGGCGAACGAGAGCTTGAGGCCGCGTTCGGTGCCGCAGTCCTCCTCGCGGATGATCACGTCCTGCGAGACGTCCACCAGACGACGGGTCAGGTAACCCGAGTCGGCGGTACGCAGCGCGGTGTCCGCGAGGCCCTTACGGGCACCGTGCGTGGAGATGAAGTACTCCAGCACGGACAGACCCTCGCGGAACGACGCCTTGATCGGCCGCGGGATGGTCTCGTTCTTCGCGTTGGACACCAGACCGCGCATACCCGCGATCTGACGCATCTGCATCATGTTTCCGCGAGCACCCGAGTCGACCATCATGAAGATGGGGTTCGTCTTGGGGAAGTTCGCGTTCATCGCGTCGGCGACCTCGTTGGTCGCCTTGGTCCAGATCGCGATGAGCTCCTGCGACCGTTCGTCCTTGGTGATCAGACCACGCTCGTACTGCTTCTGGACCTTCTCGTCCTGGGCCTCGTAGCCGAGGATGATGTCCTTCTTCGCCTCGGGCACGACGACGTCGGAGATGGCGATGGTCACACCGGACCGGGTGGCCCAGAAGTAACCCGCCGACTTGAGGTTGTCCAGCGTCGCGGCGACCGTGACCTTGGGGTACCGCTCGGCCAGGTCGTTGACGATCTGGGAGAGCTGCTTCTTGCCGACCGTGTAGTCGACGAAGGGGTACTCCTCGGGCAGCAGCTCGTTGAAGAGCGCGCGGCCCAAGGTGGTCACCAGCCGGAAGGAGTCACCGGGCTGCCACTCGGACTCGCCCTCCTCCGGCGCCGGCGGCGTCCAGCCCAGCGGGGGCTGGGTGCCGACGGGGAAGCGGATGTCGACCTTCGCCTGGAGGGAAAGCTCCCCCGCGTCGAACGCCATGATCGCTTCCGCGGTGGACGCGAACGAGCGTCCGTCGCCCTTGGTGACCCGCTCAGCCTCGTCGGTGGTGAGGAAGAACAGACCCAGCACCATGTCCTGGGTGGGCATGGTGACCGGGCGGCCGTCCGCCGGCTTGAGGATGTTGTTCGAGGACAGCATCAGGATGCGGGCCTCGGCCTGCGCCTCCGCGGAGAGCGGCAGGTGCACGGCCATCTGGTCACCGTCGAAGTCCGCGTTGAACGCGGTGCAGACGAGCGGGTGGATCTGGATGGCCTTGCCCTCGACCAGCTGCGGCTCGAAGGCCTGGATGCCGAGGCGGTGCAGGGTCGGTGCGCGGTTCAGCAGCACCGGGTGCTCGGCGATGACCTCTTCGAGGACGTCGTAGACCACGGTGCGCTGGCGCTCGACCATGCGCTTGGCCGACTTGATGTTCTGCGCGTGGTTGAGGTCCACCAGGCGCTTCATCACGAACGGCTTGAACAGCTCCAGCGCCATCGCCTTCGGCAGACCGCACTGGTGCAGCTTGAGCTGCGGGCCGACGACGATGACCGAACGGGCCGAGTAGTCGACGCGCTTGCCGAGCAGGTTCTGCCGGAACCGGCCCTGCTTGCCCTTGAGCATGTCGCTCAGGGACTTCAGCGGACGGTTGCCGGGACCGGTGACCGGGCGACCGCGACGGCCGTTGTCGAACAGCGCGTCGACGGCCTCCTGGAGCATCCGCTTCTCGTTGTTCACGATGATCTCGGGCGCACCGAGGTCGAGCAGACGCTTCAGCCGGTTGTTCCGGTTGATGACACGGCGGTACAGGTCGTTCAGGTCGGAGGTCGCGAAGCGGCCACCGTCCAGCTGCACCATCGGACGCAGGTCCGGCGGGATCACCGGCACGCAGTCCAGCACCATGCCCTTGGGGCTGTTGCGGGTCTGCAGGAACGCGGAGACGACCTTGAGGCGCTTGAGCGCGCGGGTCTTCTTCTGCCCCTTGCCGGTGCGGATGATCTCGCGGAGCTTCTCGGCCTCCTCGTCGAGGTCGAAGGTCTCCAGGCGCTTCTGCAGCGCCGCGGCACCCATCGAACCGTCGAAGTAGGTGCCGAAGCGGTCGCGCAGCTCGCGGTAGAGCAGCTCGTCGCCCTCGAGGTCCTGGACCTTGAGGCTCTTGAACCGGTTCCAGACCTCGTCGAGACGGTCGATCTCGCGCTGGGCGCGGTCCCGGAGCTGCTTCATCTCGCGCTCGGCGCCCTCGCGCACCTTGCGGCGCACGTCCGCCTTGGCGCCCTCGGCCTCCAGCTCGGCGAGGTCGGACTCCTGCTTCTTCGCGCGGTTCTCCAGGTCGGAGTCACGACGCTGCTCGATCTGCTGGCGCTCGACGGAGACGTGGGCCTCCAGCGAGGGCAGGTCGCGCGTGCGGCGCTCCTCGTCCACGAAGGTGATCATGTACGCGGCGAAGTAGATGACCTTCTCGAGGTCCTTCGGGGCGAGGTCGAGCAGGTAGCCCAGCCGCGACGGAACGCCCTTGAAGTACCAGATGTGGGTGACGGGGGCGGCAAGTTCGATGTGCCCCATCCGCTCGCGGCGCACCTTGGCGCGGGTCACCTCGACGCCGCAGCGCTCACAGATGATGCCCTTGAAGCGGACGCGCTTGTACTTGCCGCAGTAGCACTCCCAGTCCCGGGTCGGACCGAAGATCTTCTCGCAGAAGAGTCCGTCCTTCTCGGGCTTGAGGGTGCGGTAGTTGATGGTCTCCGGCTTCTTGACCTCGCCGTGCGACCACTGACGAATATCGTCAGCGGTGGCAAGGCCGATCCGCAGCTCGTCGAAGAAGTTGACGTCGAGCACTCTCGTCAATCCCTCTCAGGGTCGTGTCAATCAATGGTCTGAACGGGGGTCCGGGGAGAGCCGGGGGACGTCCGCACCTCCTGCGAGGTGCGGTTGTCCCCCGGCCAGCCCGTCAGACCTCTTCGACGCTGCTCGGCTCGCGCCTGGACAGGTCGATTCCGAGCTCTTCCGCGGCGCGGAAGACGTCCTCATCGGTGTCACGCATCTCGATGGACATGCCGTCCGAGGACAGCACCTCCACGTTGAGGCAGAGCGACTGCATCTCCTTGATGAGCACCTTGAAGGACTCGGGGATGCCGGGCTCGGGAATGTTCTCGCCCTTGACGATGGCCTCGTAGACCTTCACGCGGCCGGTGACGTCGTCGGACTTGATGGTCAGCAGCTCCTGGAGGGCGTAGGCGGCGCCGTACGCCTCGAGTGCCCACACCTCCATCTCACCGAATCGCTGGCCACCGAACTGGGCCTTACCACCCAGCGGCTGCTGGGTGATCATGCTGTACGGCCCGGTCGAACGGGCGTGGAGCTTGTCGTCGACCAGGTGGTGCAGCTTCAGGATGTACATGAAGCCGACCGAGACCGGCTCCGGGAACGGCTCGCCGGAGCGGCCGTCGAACAGGTTCGCCTTGCCGGACGGCTGGACCAGGCGGTCACCGTCGCGGTTGGGGAGCGTGTGGCCGAACAGGCCGGCCAGCTCGTCCTCGCGGGCGCCGTCGAACACCGGGGTGGCGACGTTGGTACCGGGCTGGACCTCGTCCGCGCCGATCGCCTTGAGGCGCTCCATCCACTCCTCGTTGCCCTCGACCTTCCAGCCGCGGGACGCGAGCCAGCCCAGGTGGATCTCCAGGACCTGGCCCGGGTTCATCCGGGAGGGGACACCGAGCGGGTTGAGGATGATGTCGACCGGGGTGCCGTCCTCCAGGAACGGCATGTCCTCGACCGGCAGGATCTTCGAGATGACGCCCTTGTTGCCGTGCCGGCCGGCGAGCTTGTCACCGTCGGTGATCTTGCGCTTCTGGGCGACGTAGACGCGGACCAGCTGGTTCACGCCGGGGGGGAGCTCGTCGCCCTCCTCGCGGTCGAAGACGCGCACGCCGATGACCTTGCCGGTCTCGCCGTGCGGCACCTTCAGCGAGGTGTCGCGGACCTCACGGGCCTTCTCGCCGAAGATCGCCCGCAGCAGGCGCTCCTCCGGCGTCAGCTCGGTCTCGCCCTTGGGCGTGACCTTGCCGACCAGGATGTCCCCGGCCTCGACCTCGGCACCGATCCGGATGATGCCGCGCTCGTCGAGGTCGGCGAGGACCTCCTCGGAGACGTTCGGGATGTCCCGGGTGATCTCCTCGGGGCCCAGCTTGGTGTCCCGGGCGTCGACCTCGTGCTCCTCGATGTGGATCGAGGAGAGCACGTCGTCCTGTACGAGGCGCTGCGACAGGATGATCGCGTCCTCGTAGTTGTAGCCCTCCCACGGCATGAAGGCCACCAGCAGGTTCTTGCCGAGGGCCATCTCACCTTCTTCGGTGGAGGGGCCGTCGGCGAGGACCTGGCCCTCGATGACGCGGGCGCCCTCGTCGACGATGACCTTCTGGTTGAAGGAGGTGCCCTGGTTTGAGCGGTAGAACTTGGCGATCCGGTACGTGGTGTACGTGCCGTCGTCGTTGGCGACCGTGACGTAGTCCGCGGAGACCTCCTGGACCACACCGTCCTTCTCGGCCTTGATGACGTCGCCGGCGTCGACCGCGCAGCGGTACTCCATGCCGGTGCCGACGAGCGGGGCCTCCGCCTTCAGCAGCGGCACCGCCTGCCGCATCATGTTGGAGCCCATGAGCGCGCGGTTGGCGTCGTCGTGCTCGAGGAAGGGGATCATGGCCGTCGCGACCGACACCATCTGGCGCGGCGAGACGTCCATGTAGTCGACCTCGGTGCCCGGGATGTAGTCGATCTCGCCGCCGCGGCGGCGGACCAGTACCCGGTTCTCGGCGAAGGTCATGTCCTCGGCGAGCGGGGCGTTGGCCTGCGCGATGACGAAGCGGTCCTCTTCGTCGGCGGTCAGGTAGTGCGCCTCGTCCGTGACGACACCGTCGACGACCCGGCGGTACGGGGTCTCCACGAAGCCGAAGGCGTTGACCCGGCCGTAGGAGGCGAGCGAGCCGATCAGACCGATGTTCGGTCCTTCCGGCGTCTCGATCGGGCACATCCGGCCGTAGTGCGAGGGGTGCACGTCACGGACCTCGAAGCCGGCCCGCTCACGGCTCAGACCACCGGGGCCCAGCGCGGACAGACGGCGCTTGTGGGTCAGGCCCGACAGCGGGTTCGTCTGGTCCATGAACTGGGACAGCTGGCTGGTGCCGAAGAACTCCTTGATGGAGGCGACGACCGGCCGGATGTTGATCAGTGTCTGCGGCGTGATCGCCTCGACGTCCTGCGTCGTCATCCGCTCGCGGACGACGCGCTCCATCCGGGCCAGACCCGTACGGACCTGGTTCTGGATGAGCTCGCCGACGTTGCGCAGACGGCGGTTGCCGAAGTGGTCGATGTCGTCGGTCTCGACGACGATCTCGTCACCCTCGGCGCTGAGCGTCTCGGTCTCGCCGGCGTGCAGCTTCACCAGGTACTTGATCGTGGCGATGATGTCGGCGTTGGTGAGCACGCCGGAGTTCAGCGGCTCGTCACCGCCGAGCTTCTTGTTGATCTTGTACCGGCCGACCTTGGCGAGGTCGTAGCGCTTCGGGTTGAAGTACAGGTTCTCCAACAGCGTCTGCGCGGCCTCCTTGGTCGGCGGCTCGCCCGGACGCAGCTTGCGGTAGATGTCCAGCAGCGCGTCGTCCTGGCCCTGGGTGTGGTCCTTCTCCAGGGTGGCGCGCATGGACTCGTACTGGCCGAACTCCTCGAGGATCTGCTCGGTCGTCCAACCGAGAGCCTTGAGCAGCACGGTCACGGACTGCTTGCGCTTGCGGTCGACGCGGACGCCGACCATGTCGCGCTTGTCGATCTCCATCTCCAGCCAGGCACCCCGGGACGGGATGATCTTGGCGGAGAAGATGTCCTTGTCGGACGTCTTGTCGATGGAGCTGTCGAAGTAGACACCCGGTGAGCGGACCAGCTGCGAGACGACGACACGCTCGGTGCCGTTGATGCAGAAGGTGCCCTTGTTCGTCATGAGCGGGAAGTCGCCCATGAACACGGTCTGGGACTTGATCTCACCGGTTTCGTTGTTGGTGAACTCCGCGGTGACGAAGAGCGGAGCGGCGTACGTGAAGTCGCGCTCCTTGCACTCGTCGATGGAGTTCTTCGGCGGCTCGAAACGGTGGTCGCGGAAGGTCAGGGACATCGACCCGGAGAAGTCCTCGATCGGGGAGATCTCCTCGAAGATCTCCTCCAGACCGGACTTGGTGGGGACGTCCTGTCCGCTGTCCAGCGCAGCCTCGACGCGGCTCTTCCATGCCTCGTTGCCGAGCAGCCAGTCAAAGCTCTCGGTTTGGAGCGCAAGGAGGTTGGGAACCCCGAGGGGCTCCTTGATCTTTGCAAAAGAGATACGCAGCGGGGCGGTGCTGGCGCCGTTGTTCGAATTGACGGTCGAGGCGTTGCGCGAGGCGGCCAAGAGGGGGTCCTTCCGAGGGCTCGGACTCACTACGCGCATACCGGTGCCCCCGGGTGACGGCAGGGGCAACTAACAGGCAGCGCAAAGAGTCAGTGTAGCCACAAGCCACACTGATGTCCAGAACGGAATTCCGGAGATCGGCGCAGGGCCTCTCTCTCCCTCCGGGAGGGGTCTCCCCCTCGTTGTTGTCAGCTGCTCTTCCATCCCTCGGCGGGTCGTCCCTCGGCGTCTGCCGCAAAGACTTCCCACATCGCCGACGATCCATGCCTTGGACCCCGAACCGATGTGACGCGGAACGCGGCGAAGCGTTCCGAGAATTGCGCGCCGCGTGCCGTTCGTCAAGGCCCCCACCCCGTGGCGATCTCCACGGGACACCGGCGTGGAGGCGGCGGTGATCACCCTACCCGCGATGCCCGAGCACGCAAGGAAGGCTCCCGGGGACGCCGAAGGGCGACCACCCGAACGGGTGATCGCCCTATGGCGCGTGCCGTCACCGCAAGGGTGAAGGCCCGGAAGAGACGCTGCGCGGGGCAGCAGGCCGACCTCCTTTGACGGAGGTCAGCCGTGGATCACTTGACCTCGACGGAGGCGCCGGCAGCCGCGAGCGACTCCTTGGCCTTCTCCGCGGCCTCCTTGGTGACCTTCTCCAGAACCGGCTTCGGGGTGCCGTCGACCAGGTCCTTGGCTTCCTTCAGACCCAGCGAGGTCAGCTCACGCACGACCTTGATGACCTGGATCTTCTTCTCGCCCGCACCGTTGAAGATGACGTCGAACTCGTCCCGCTCCTCCTCGGCGGCGGCGGCGCCGCCCTGGCCCGGGGCAGCGGCGACGACGGCGGTCGGCGCGGCAGCCTCGACGTCGAACTTGTCCTCGAACGCCTTCACGAACTCGGAGAGCTCGATGAGGGTCATCTCCTCGAACTGCGAGAGCAGCTCGTCCTGGGTGAGCTTCGCCATGGTGGCGGTCCTTCCACTAAATCGGCTGATGCCGGATGTCCTGCGTATGGGGAGGCGGGCGTGTGCCTTGCGGCGTACTTCGTCACGGACCCGCTGCGACTGCTGTGGAGCCGGGAACGGCTATTCGGCAGCCTCGGCGGGAGCCGGCGAACCGGCACCGCCCTGCTCGACCTTGTCGCGAAGGGCGTCCGCGGTGCGGACGAACTTCGTGAGCGGGGCCTGGAAGGTGGCGGCGGCCTTGGCCATCGACGCCTTCATGCCACCGGCCAGCTTGGCGAGCAGCACCTCGCGGGACTCGAGGTCCGCAAGCTTCTTGATCTCGTCGGCGGACAGCGCCTTACCGTCGAGGACACCGCCCTTGATGACGAGAGCGGGGTTGTTCTTGGCGAAGTCACGAAGACCCTTTGCCGCCTCGACCGGGTCACCGGTCACGAAGGCGACTGCCGTCGAGCCCGTGAGGAACTCGTCGAGCGTGGTGACCCCGGCCTCCTGGGCCGCGATCTTGGTCAGCGTGTTCTTCACCACACGGTACTGAGCGTGGTCACCGAGCGAGCGGCGCAGATCTTTCAGCTGCGCCACGGAAAGTCCGGTGTACGCGGTGACCACAGCGGCGTGGGAGTTGCGGAACTTGTCCGTCATCTCCTCAACGGCTGCGACCTTGTCGGGCGTCGCCATGAGCCTCGGCCTCCTTCCGGGTGATGGTCCTTAGACCGGTCTCGCGACCGATCACTTCCTCGACCGCCTGCCGGCCCCGCGAGGGGCCTTCGACGGCTGAGCACGCGCCGGACCGCCCGTACGGGCACGCAAGGAGAGGAGCTGCACACGACGAACGCCCCGGTGCAGGCACACGGGGCGTTACTCGACCGCACAGGCTTACGCCCCAGCGGGAGTGATGACCTCATACACCTGCACGGGCCGTCCGCCAATAAAGCGGATCCTTCGGCCACCGTGAACCGATAGGGCACACGGCAACGACCAGCGGTCTTTGGCTACCGGCACACCATATGCGCACGGCCCAGGCAGAGGCAAATCGCTCCGGAGGGGGACTCTCCGGTCGGCCGGGGGACGGCCCTCGTCGCCGCTCTCCGGCCTCGATGGCCGCGTCGTGGCCTTGGCCCCGCACGGGAGCGGCAGGGAAGCCCGTGCGGCGGCCCCGGAAACGGCGTGAGGAGGGCCCCGCCACCTCACCCGGTGACGGGACCCTCCTCACATGTGACTCAGCCGGGGGCCGACCGTCAGACAGCCGCCTCGTCCTCGACGAGGAGGTTGCGGGTGCGGTTGCCGTCCAGCGGAATGCCGGGGCCCATCGTGGTGGCGATGGACGCCTTCTTGATGTACCGGCCCTTCGCCGCGGACGGCTTCAGACGCAGGATCTCGTCCAGGGCGGCCGCGTAGTTCTCCACCAGCTGCTTCTCCTCGAACGAGGCCTTGCCGATGATGAAGTGCAGGTTCGCGTGCTTGTCGACACGGAACTCGATCTTGCCGCCCTTGATCTCCGTGACGGCCTTCGCCACGTCGGGGGTGACGGTGCCGGTCTTCGGGTTCGGCATCAGACCACGCGGACCGAGCACGCGGCCGAGACGACCGACCTTGCCCATCAGGTCCGGGGTGGCGACGACGGCGTCGAAGTCCAGGCGGCCCTTGCTGACCTCGTCGATCAGTTCGTCGGCGCCGACGATGTCGGCGCCCGCGGCCTCCGCGGCGGCTGCACGGTCACCGGTCGCGAAGACCAGGACCCGGGCGGTCTTGCCGGTGCCGTGCGGAAGGTTCACGGTGCCGCGGACCATCTGGTCGGCCTTGCGCGGGTCGACACCCAGACGCATGGCGACCTCGACGGTCGAGTCGAACTTGGACGTGGCGGTGTCCTTCGCGAGGCGGACGGCCTCGAGCGGGGCGTAGAGGCGCTCCCGGTCGATCTTGGCATCCGCGGCGCGGAACGTCTTGCTGCGCTTCACTGCTGCTCCTGGGTTCAAAGACGGAGTCGTGGTGCGGGCCGCGCCGGCCCTCCCACGGTGGGATGCGAGGTGACTCTCAGCCCTCGACCGTGACGCCCATGGAACGGGCGGTGCCGGCGATGATCTTCTCGGCGGCGTCCAGGTCGTTGGCGTTCAGGTCGGGCATCTTGTTGGTGGCGATCTCACGCACCTGCTCACGCGTGATCTTCGCGACCTTCTTGACGTGCGGCTCGCCGGAGCCCTTCTCGACGCCTGCGGCCTTGAGGATCATCTTCGCGGCCGGCGGGGTCTTGGTGATGAAGGTGAAGGAGCGGTCCTCGTAGACCGTGATCTCCACCGGCACGACCCAGCCACGCTGCGACTCGGTCGCGGCGTTGTAGGCCTTGCAGAACTCCATGATGTTGACACCGTGCTGGCCCAGCGCAGGGCCGACCGGCGGAGCCGGGTTGGCCGCGCCGGCCTGGATCTGGAGCTTGATGAGCCCCGTGACCTTCTTCTTCTTGGGAGGCATGCTCTCTCCGGGTCTTGAGTGAGAGGATTCAGCCGAGCCATCCGTCATCCGGATGGAGGCATACCGCACCACGATAGCCGGTAGTGGGCCGAGGTCTGAAACCGGCAGGTCAGATACCGCGCGGCCTGCTCCGCAGCAGCGCCCGCGGAGTCGCGGGGAACGCGGACGCCGGCCCTGGCGGGGGCACGCGGGGGAACGACGGAAGAGGCCCCCCACTCCGCGGCGGCGCGGAGTGGGGGGCCTCAGAGTTCCGAGGGGTGCGTCAGTTCTTCTGGATCTGGTCGAAGCTGAGCTCGACCGGGGTCTCGCGGCCGAAGATCTCCACCAGGCCCTTGACCTTCTTGGAGTCGGCGTTGATCTCGTTGATGGTCGCCTGGAGCGTCGCGAACGGGCCGTCGGTGACGGTGACCGAGTCGCCGACCTCGAAGTCCAGGACCTGCACCTCGAGCTTACGGCTCGGCGCGGGACGGCCCTCGGCCTCGGCGGCAGCCGCGGCGGCCTTCTCCTCGGCCTCCGGGGCGAGCATCTTGACGACCTCGTCCAGGGTCAGCGGGTACGGGTCGTAGGCGTTGCCGACGAAGCCGGTGACGCCGGGGGTGTTGCGGACGACACCCCAGGACTCGTTGGTGAGGTCCATCCGGACCAGGACGTAGCTCGGCAGCTTGTTCTGGCGGACGGTGCGGCGGTCGCCGTTCTTGATCTGGACGACCTCTTCCTGCGGCACCTCGGCCTGGAAGATGTAGTCCTCGACGTTGAGGGAGACGGCGCGCTGCTCGAGGTTCGTCTTCACGCGGTTCTCGTAACCCGCGTAGGTGTGGATGACGTACCACTCACCGGGAAGCGTGCGCAGTTCCTCGCGGAGCGCCACCACCGGGTCGACCGGCTCGGGCTCGGCGGCCTCTTCGTCCGCGCCCTCGGCGTCCTCACCCGTGGCTTCCGCGGCCTCCGACCCGGTGTCCTCACCGCTGAGGGCTTCGGCGGCCACGTCGGACTCGGCGGCGGCCCGTCCCTCGGACTCGTCCTCGACATGCACGGCTGCGGACTCGGCGGACTCGCCGGCCGCTGCATCGGCAGCTTCGGCCTGGTCGACGCTGCCGTCTGCCGCCTCGACGATGTCGCGCGCAGTGTCGTCGCCTTCGGCGGACTCGACGGCGTCGTTCAGGTTCGGGTCAGACACGTGGCTGCTTCTTCCTGGCTCTTGGGGTCGAACACACGGAAAAGCGCCGCTGGGGCGCCTCCGCGGGGCGGATCAGCCGAAGACGAACGTGACGGCTTCCGAGAATCCATAGTCAATCACGAACACCAGGCCGATGATGATGAGCACGAAGATGATCACCACGGTGGTGTATGTCGCGAGCTGGTGTCGGGTGGGCCAGACGACCTTGCGGAGCTCCGCGACGATCTGGCGGTAGAAGAGGCCCAGCCGGGCCAGCGGGCCCTTCTTGCCCCGCCTGCCACCGCGCCGCTTGTTGTCGTCCGACGACCGACCGGGCTCGGGGACCTCGGCAGTGTCCGTGATCTCCGCCACTCGTCCTCACCTGATCCGGAGTCGTGAAAAGCACCGCCGTGCAGCGTCCGATCCTGCCTTACGGCGGTGCAATTCAGTACGTACGCCTGCACGCACCGTCTCTGGTGAAGATGCGTGAGCAGGGCCGGAGGGACTTGAACCCCCAACCGCTGGTTTTGGAGACCAGTGCTCTACCAATTGAGCTACGACCCTTTGTGGTTACTCCAACCTACCGCATCCGGACGGCTGCACGGAGTGCGCGCCTGATGACGGCCGGCGGAGGCCGACGACGCTTGAGTGTACGTGCTCGGCGGCCGGTCGTCGAACACCCAACCCCTCCGGCGGCTCCCCCGCCCTCCGCGAAGCCCCCGGCCAGACGCCTGCGACCGCCACGCCGGGCACCCTTCCGGCCGGGCGGCCGGGCACGGCTCCCCCCGGTGGGACCCCGTGCCGCGCCTCGGCGGAGTCTGCAACGATGCCGGTATGAGCGCTGCAACTCCTCCCGCACAGTCCCCGTCCACCCCGACCCCCGCCGAGGGCTCCGCGCCGACCGCGCGCCGGGTGTCGGCCCGCGTCGGCTCGATCGCCGAGTCCGCCACGCTGGCCGTCGACGCCAAGGCGAAGGCGCTGAAGGCGGCCGGCCGGCCGGTGATCGGCTTCGGCGCGGGCGAGCCGGACTTCCCCACGCCGGACTACATCGTCGAAGCCGCGGTGGAGGCGTGCCGGAACCCGAAGTTCCACCGCTACACCCCGGCCGGCGGGCTGCCCGAGCTGAAGCAGGCCATCGTCGACAAGACCCTGCGCGACTCCGGCTACCAGGTCGAGCCGGCCAACGTGCTGGTCACCAACGGCGGCAAGCAGGCCATCTACGAGGCCTTCGCCGCGATCCTCGATCCGGGCGACGAGGTCATCGTGCCGGCGCCCTACTGGACGACCTACCCCGAGTCGATCCGGCTGGCCGGCGGTGTCCCGGTGGACGTCGTCGCCGACGAGACCACCGGCTACCGGGTCTCGGTCGAGCAGCTGGAGGCCGCGCGCACCGAGCGCACCAAGGTCCTGGTCTTCGTGTCGCCGTCCAACCCCACCGGCGCGGTGTACACCCGCGAGCAGATCGAGGCCGTCGGCCGCTGGGCCGCCGAGCACGGCCTGTGGGTGCTGACCGACGAGATCTACGAGCACCTCGTCTACGGCGACGCCGCGTTCCACTCGCTGCCGGTCGTGGTGCCCGAGCTGGCCGACCGGTGCGTGGTCGTCAACGGCGTCGCCAAGACGTACGCCATGACGGGCTGGCGCGTCGGGTGGATCGTCGGCCCGAAGGACGTCGTCAAGGCCGCGACCAACCTCCAGTCGCACGCCACCTCCAACGTCAGCAACGTCGCCCAGGCCGCCGCGCTGGCCGCGGTCTCCGGTGACCTCGACGCGGTCGCGACGATGCGTGCGGCCTTCGACCGGCGGCGGCGGACCATCGTGCGCATGCTGAACGAGATCGAGGGTGTCGAGTGCCCCGAGCCGGAGGGCGCGTTCTACGCGTACCCGTCGGTGAAGGCGCTGCTCGGCAAGGAGATCCGGGGCCGCCGCCCGGCCAGCTCGGTGGAGCTGGCCGAGCTGGTCCTGGAGGAGGCCGAGGTCGCGGTGGTGCCCGGTGAGGCGTTCGGCACGCCCGGCTACCTGCGGCTGTCCTACGCGCTCGGCGACGAGGACCTGGCCGAGGGCGTCTCCCGGCTCCAGAAGCTGCTGGCCGAGGCCCGCGACTGAGGCGGAACCGCGTACGGCACGGATGGGCGTCCGGAGTGCTCCGGGCGCCCATCCGCCTGTTCGGGCGGGTGCTCTTTCGTGGAAAGCCGCTTGAGGTTTGGGAAAAGCGGCTTCCGGGCGGCTGCCGGATGCGGCAGGATCTTGGGATGGAGAGTGTTCGTCCCCCCGGCAGTAACGAGCGTGACGTCCGGCTGCTGCCGAAAGCCCATCTGCACCTGCACTTCACCGGTTCGATGCGCTCCGGCACGCTGCTGGAGCTGGCCGACCGGTACGGCGTCCACCTGCCGGAGGCGCTCGCCAGTGGCGAGCCGCCGAAGCTGCGCGCGACGGACGAACGCGGCTGGTTCCGCTTCCAGCGCCTGTACGACATCGCCCGGTCCTGCCTGCGCAGCCCCGAGGACATCCAGCGGCTGGTGCGGGAGGCCGCCGAGGAGGACGTCCGCGACGGTTCGCGGTGGCTGGAGATCCAGGTCGACCCGACGTCCTACGCGCCGCGCCTGGGCGGGCTGATCCCCACCCTGGAGATCATTCTCGACGCGGTGGACCGCGCGTCGCGGGACACCGGGTTGCACATCCGGGTCCTGGTCGCGGCGAACCGGATGAAGCACCCGCTGGACGCCCGCACGCTGGCCCGGCTCGCGGTCCGCTTCCGGGACCGCGGCGTGGTCGGGTTCGGGCTCTCCAACGACGAGCGACGCGGCTTCGCACGGGACTTCGACCGGGCGTTCGCCATCGCCCGGGAGGGCGGCCTGCTGGCCGCGCCGCACGGCGGCGAGCTGGCCGGCCCGTTCAGCGTGCGGGACTGCCTGGACGACCTGCGG
>NZ_BAAHCA010000017.1:0-21310 GCF_054776295.1 Streptomyces sparsus | reverse complement strand
CCGCGGCCAGGTCGCGGGCCCGCACCGCGGGGGAGCTGATGACGTCCCCGGCGATCACGGTCGGCCCGCGGGCGAGCGTGGTGGCCGCGGCACGGTTGATGGCCGCCCGTGGCGTGGAGCGGTTGCCGGTGATCGACGAGGAGGGCCGGCTGGCCGGCATCGTCACCCGCCGCGACCTGCTGGGCGTGTTCCTGCGGTCCGACGAGGAGATCCGCCGCGAGGTCATCAACGAGGTACTGGTGCACGCCCTGTGGCTGCCCCCGCAGCACCTGCGGGTGGACGTCGGGAACGGTGTGGTCACGCTGACCGGCACGCTTCCGCGACGCAGTGAGATCCGGGTCGCGGAGCGGCTGACCGAGCGGGTGGACGGCGTGGTCTCCGTCGTCGCGGACCTCGGCTACGAGGAGGACGACTCGCACCTCCAGCCGAGCGAACGCGCCCTGCACGGCATCGCGGAGGAATGGATCAGGAAGCTGTGAGGAGCCCGAAGTGAGGAGGAGGCAGCCATGCGCACCATGAAGGGCTTCTTCGGAGCCCTGCCGCCCGGACACCGCGACGAACTGCGCGGCCTGGGCCGCGAGGTCACCTTCGCGGCGGGCACCCGGCTCTTCGACGAGGGCCGCCGGGCGGACCGCTTCTGGGTCCTGCACTCCGGCTCGGTGGCACTGGACATGCACGTGCCCGGCCGCCGTCCGATGGTCGTGGAGAACCTGGGCCACGGCGAACTGCTCGGCTGGTCTTGGCTGTTCGAGCCCTATGCCTGGCATTTGGGCGCCGAGGCCGTGAGCCCGGTGCGGGCCCACGAGTACGACGCCGAGGCCGTCCGCCGGCTGTGCCGGGAGGACCTCGAACTGGGTCAGTCGCTCACTCTCGCGGTGGCCGAGGTCATCGCCCACCGGCTGCATCGCGCCCGCAGCCGTCTGCTCGACGTCTACGGTCCCTACGCCTCCCCGAGGAGCCCGTCGTGAAGGACAACCCGCCCAGCACCGGACCCGTCCCGGCCACCACCGGCCGCCCGCTCACGGACACCGACCCCGGCGCGGTCGCCACTCCCGGCGCTGTCGCCCTGCCGCGTACCGACAACACCCCGCACACCGTCGGCGACGTGATGACCCGCACGGTCATCGGCGTCGGCCGGGAAGCGCCGTTCAAGGACATCGTGCGCACCCTGGAGCAGTGGGGGGTCAGCGCCCTGCCCGTCCTGGAGGGCGACAGCGTGGTGGTCGGTGTGGTGTCAGAGGCCGACCTGTTGGCCAAGGAGCAGTTCCACGACCACACCCCGTCCCGCATGGAGGAGACGCGGGTGATGCGGCAGCTGGTGAAGGCGTCCGGGGTGACCGCCGGTGAGCTGATGACGGCACCCGCCGTCACCGTGCACGCCTCGGCGCCGCTGTCCCTGGCCGCCCGCACGATGGCGGTCTACCGCATCAAGCGGCTGCCCGTCACCGACGGCGAGGGGCGGCTCGAAGGCATCGTCAGCCGCAGCGACCTGCTCAAGGTGTTCCTCCGCGACGACGAGGAGATCGCGGAGGAGGTCAGGTCCGAGGTGGCCGAGCTGCTCTTCCCCACGCGGGACGTCACCGTCTCGGTCCAGGACGGTGTGGTCACGCTGGACGGCGAGATCGGTGACACGATGATGATCCCGGTCGCCGCCCGCCTGGCGAAGGCGGTCGAGGGCGTCGTGGACGTCGACATGCGCCTGCACGGCGAACCCCGCCGCCCGGTGATCGACTGACCCGCGCCGGACACGGGACCGCAGACCCGTCCACGCCGACGGGGAGCACGGGTCGGGCGAGGGGGTCGGGCAGGGCCGTTCGGCCCCTTTGACCGGAGGCTCACGCTGCGTGATTCTGGGGCGTATGAACGATGCCGCTCCGGTGACGCCCATCAGGGTCTTCCTGCTCGACGACCACGAGGTCGTCCGCCGGGGACTCTCCGACCTGCTCGACAGCGAGCCCGACCTCTCGGTGGTCGGTGACGCCGGCACGGCCCGCGAGGCCCTCGTCCGGGCTCCGGCGTTGCGTCCGCACGTGGCGGTGCTCGACGTGCGTCTCGGCGGCGCCGGTGACACGGGCGACCAGGAGGGCATCGAGGTGTGCCGTGAGCTGCGGGCCCGCATGCCCGAGCTGGCCTGCCTGATGCTGACCTCCTTCGACGACGACGAGGCGCTGTTCGACGCGATCATGGCCGGCGCCTCGGGTTACGTGCTGAAGCAGATCAAGGGCTCGGACCTGGTCTCGGCGATCCGCACGGTCGCGAGCGGCCAGTCCATGCTGGACCCGGGCGCCACCGCGCGTGTGATGGCCCGCCTGCGCGGTCCGGAGAAGAGCGACACGCCGCCCGAGCTGGCCCGGCTCTCCCCCCGGGAGCGCGAGATCCTGGAGCTCATCGGTGACGGCCTGACGAACCGGCAGATCGCCGAGCGGCTGTTCCTCGCCGAGAAGACGGTGAAGAACCGCATCTCGGCGATCCTCTCCAAGCTCGGGGTGGCGCGCCGCGTACAGGCCGCCGTCATCGCCGAGCGCATCCGCGAACGCGACCGGGGCTGATCCGGGGCCGGTCTTGTCCCGGAGCCGCGCTCTCAGCTGCCGGTCCTGTCGTGGCGTGCTTCCTCAGCGGAGTGTGCTACCGCCATCCACCGCCGCGGCTTCGGGATGTCGCACACGGGGATGTGGAGGCTGCCGCCGGGACGATCAGCGTCGCCGCAGTGACGGGTCGAGCAGCGCGGGCGGAGTGTCGTTCTTCTCGTGTGCGGCGAGATCGGTGCCGGGGGCGACGATGCCGTCGATCGCGTCGAGTACGTCGGCGGAGAGCGTGACGTCTGCGGCGGCGAGCTGCGAGTGCAGGTGGTCCAGCGTGCGAGGGCCGACGAGGGCGCTGGTCACGCCGGGGTGAGCGGTCACGAAGCCGAGTGCGAGCTGGATCATCGTCAGGCCGGCCTCGTCGGCGACCTCGGCCAGTTGCTCGACGGCGTCGAGCCTGGCCCGGTTGGAGGGGATGGTGGTGTCGAAGCGCTGCGGCATGAAGGTCGAGCGGCTGGTGGTGATCTCACGGCCCTCGCGGATCGCGCCCGACAGCCAGCCCGAGGCCAGCGGGCTCCAAGCCAGCACTCCGAGCCCGTACTGCTCGGTCACGGGCAGGACGTGGGTCTCGATGCCGCGTTGCAGGATCGAGTAGCTGGGCTGTTCGGTGACGTAACGGCTCAGGCGATGTTCGCGGGCGGCCCACTGGGCTTGCACGATGCGGTAGGCCGGGAAGGTCGAGGAGCCGAAGTAGCGGATCTTTCCCGCGCGTTGCAGGTCGGTCAACGCCGACAGGGTCTCCTCGTCGCTGGTGTTCGGGTCCCACCGGTGGATCTGGTAGAGGTCGACGTGGTCGACGTCGAGCCGACGCAGGCTGTCCTCCAGCGCGGTGACCAGCCAGCGGCGCGAACTGCCCTGGCGGTTGCGCTCGTCGCCCATCGGCATGGTCGCCTTCGTGGCCAGCACGATGTCGTCGCGGCGCCCGGCGATGGCCTTGCCGAGCATCGCCTCCGACTCGCCGCCGCTGTACACGTCGGCGGTGTCGATCAGGTTGATCCCCGCTTCCAGGGCGGCGTCGACGAGGGTGGTGACCTCGTCCTGGGTGGTGCGCCCGATCTTTCCGAAGTTCATCGCGCCGAGCGCGAGGGTACTGACCTGCACGCCGGTGCGGCCCAAGGTGCGGTACTGCATGTCTGTGTCTCCTGATGAGGGGTGAAGCGCGGTGCGTTGCATGGCTTGGTTACCGGGCCCTGCTCTGACATCATGAGCAAAACGGAACCTCGTTCCGGAACGATACGGAACATCGTTCCGTTTTTGCAAGCGCCGAGTGGAGGGAGTGTGCGGTGAGCGACGGCGACGAGCGCGCAGGACAGGTGGCCCCGTCCGGGCGGAAGGACGCCCGACGTAACAAGGAAGCCCTGCTCGATGCGGCCGCCACGGTCTTCGTCACGTCAGGTGTGGACGCGCCGGTGCGCGACATCGCGGCCAAGGCCGGCGTCGGGCTGGGCACGATCTACCGCCACTTCCCGACGCGAGCCGACCTGATCATCGGCGTCTACCGGCACCAGGTCGACGCCTGCGCCGATGCCGGTCCGACCCTGCTGGCGACCGGCTCCCCGTACCCGGCCCTGGGGCAGTGGATCGACCTCTTCGTCGATTTCCTGGTGACCAAGCACGGACTCGCCGCCGTGCTCCAGGCCGACAACGCCGACTTCGAGGCGCTGCACGCCTACTTCCTCGACCGCCTCCTCCCCGTCTGCACCGAACTGCTCGAAGCCGCAGCCGGCGCCGGCGAGATCCGCCCCGACATCGACGCGTACCAGCTGATGCGCGGCGTCGGTAACCTCTGCATCGGCGCGGAGAGCGATCCCCGCTACGACGCACGCCGCATGGCCGGACTCCTCGTCGCGGGGCTACGCCGATCACACCCCTGAGCTCGGCGACCTCGCGCGTGCGGCGCTCCGAAGAGGCCGCGCGGTCGCCGACCCGGATCGACCGCTCCCCTCGGCCGCTTCGACACCACCGAGGAAGCCGCCGCCTCGGCCCTCTTCCTGATGGCCAACAGCTACGTCACCGGCCGGATCAAGGCCCAGGACTCCGGCACGACACGGCACGGCACGGCATGGCCCGGCTCAGCCGCGGGCGGGGCGGCAGGACTACGACGCACCCACCTCGTCGAGGAGTGGCCCAAAAACACCTCGGCGCACCCGGTGTTCGGCCGGCCCGGTGGTCAGCGGGTCGGTCGTTCACCAGGTGCGCCGGTCTCGACGTCAGCCCGTCAGCCGGGGGTGTTCCACTTCTGGTTGGCCGCTCCCGTGCAGGTCCACAGTTGCAGCCGGGTGCCGTTCGCCGAGTTGTTGCCCGTGACGTCCAGGCACTTGTCGGCCGCCGGGTTGACGATGTCCCGGGCGCCGCTGACGGCCCACTGCTGGTTGGGCCGACCGTTGCAGTCCCACAGTTGCATGGTGGTGCCGTTCGCCGTGCCGTTGGCGGTGGCGTCGAGGCACTTGCCGAGGGCGCGCAGCGTGCCGTCCGAGGCACGGGTCCACTGCTGGGCGGCGGTGCCGTTGCAGTCGTAGAGCTGCACCGGCGTGCCGTTGGCGGTGTTGGCCCCGGCGACGTCCACGCACTTGCCGGCGAGCCCGCTGATCTGCCCGGTGGCGCCGGGGCTGTCGGAGGTGGTCACCCGCACGTGGTCGACGACCAGTTGCTGCGGGAACTGCGTGCTGCCGTCCGGGTCGCCCGGCCAGTAGCCGCCGACGGCGAGGTTCATGATGAGGAAGAACTCCTTGTTGAACACCCACTGCCGGCCGCCGAGGTCGGCGGGGGTGCGGGTCTGGTAGACGTGCCCGTCCACCGACCAGCTGATCCGGTCCGGCGACCAGTCGATGGCGAAGGTGTGGAAGCCGTCGGCGAACGCCTGCCCGTTCGGCAGGGTGTAGCCGGCGCCGATGCCGCCCTCACCGGAGTAGCCGGGCCCGTGCAGCGTGCCGTGCACGGTGCCGGGCTCGAAGCCGACGTTCTCCATGATGTCGATCTCGCCGGTGGCCGGCCAGCCGACGTCACCGAAGTCGTCGCCGAGCATCCAGAACGCGGGCCACATGCCCTGCCCCCTGGGCACCTTCATGCGGGTCTCCACGTGCCCGTACTTGGCGGCGAACTTGCCCGCGGTGTTCAGCCGGGCCGAGGTGTACTCGCAACGCCCGTACCAGCACTGGTAGTTGTTGGGGTTCTCGCGCTTGGCGGTGATGACGAGCTGACCCTGCCCGTTGAGCGCGGCGTTGTTGTTGCCCGAGGTGTAGTACTGGCGCTCGTGGTTGTTGACGTTGTCGCCGGTCTCCAGCTGCCACTTCCGGCCGTCGACGGCCGAGCCGGCCGGGCCGTCGAAGTTGTCCTCGAAGGTCACCGCGGCGGCGGAGGGACCGGCGGATTCCGGGGCGGCGGCGGGGGCGGTCTCCGGGCCGGTGTCACCGGCGGCGGGTGTGGTGCCCGCCAGCGTGAGCGACAGGGCGGCGGCCAGTACGGAGGAAAGCAGAGCCGACGAGCGCAGACGGCTTCGGGTACGTCGTGGGGACATGCGGCACCTCTGAATGCGGTGGGGTCGCGGTGGGGGGTGACCTGTGCGGCGGACCTGCCCCGCGCCGAACCGGAGACAGTGGAATCCGACCCGGGCGGAGCTGGTCCGTACCTGTGAAGCACTGCGAGTGAATCGTTTTGAAGAGAACCCGTCAAGGCTTGCGTACAGACCCGGTACGGCCACAACTCCTGAACGCGAAGCCCGAATGAGAGCGCGACCAGCCTCAGCGGAGACGGTCACGTCGTGAAGTCCTGAACTCTGGCGAGGAGTTGGCGGCACCCGCGGCCACCTCCAGCACCGCTGCCGAGCGCCCGCGCCGGACCGGGCCGGAGCGAAGCTGTTCCCGGTCACTCCTCTGCGGGCAAGGCGGGCATAGGTGACGCATGGGACGCGGACGCCCACTACGCCGCCCAGCCCGACCGCCCGCGACGCGGGCACCTACGCACCCGGGCACCTACGCACCTGGGCCCCTACGCACGCGGGTGCCCGCCGCCCCGGGAGCCGGACGGCGGACGCCTGCGGGACGGTCCGGGGGTCAGCGGGCCAGCCGGTCCAGGTGGCGGGGGGCGACGCGGCCCTCGATGAGGGCGGCGAGGCCGTTGATCGAGGCGACGGCCGGATCCGGGGCGACCTGGACCGGCATCGTCGTCGCCTGCCGCAACCGCTCGTCCAGGCCGGGCAGCAGGGCGCTGCCGCCGGCCAGCATGATGCCGCGGTCGGCCAGGTCGGCGACCAGGTCGGGCGGGCATCGGTGCAGCACGTTGCGGATCGCGTCCACCAGGCTCGTCACCGGTGCCTGCATCACGTCCCGCACCTCCTGCGGGTCCACCTGCACGGTGCGGGCCAGCCCGGTCGCCACGTCCCGGCCGTGCACGACGGTGCTGACCGAGCCGGACAGTCCGATCGCGGCCACGTCCCGGTGCAGTGCCCGGATCGACAGCGTCGGCAGCGTCAACTCGTGGCGGCTTCGCAGGTGCTGCACGATCGCCTGGTCGATCGTCTCGCCGCCCACCGGCACCCTCGCGGCGGCCACGATGGATCCCAGCGACATCACCGCCACCTCGGTCGACGTGGCGCCGCACAGCATCACCATCGTCGCCTCGGGCCGCTCCACGGGCAGTTCGCAGCCGACGCCCGCCGCGAGCAGCGCGTCCACCAGCTCGACCCGGCGGGCGCCCAGACCGCCCATCGTCTCCGCCACCGCCTGCCGGGCCAGCGGGTCCGCGTCGTGGGGCACGCACGCCACCGCCCGCAGTCTCGGATTGCGCCGCCATGCCCGGTGGACCTTCTCGCCGACCAGCGCCCGCAGCATGCGCTGTGCCATGTGGGTGTCGATCACCGTGCCGTTCGCGATCGGCCGCACCACGCGGATGTGGGCGGGGGTGCGGCCGGCCATGCGCTCGGCGGGCGCACCGACGGCGATGAGCGCCCCGGACCGCAGGTTCACGGCGACGATCGACGGCTCGTCGACCACCAGGCCGCCCTGCTTCAGGTAGATCCGACTGCGGGCGGCCCCCAGATCGACGGCGACTGTGCAGCGGCGCACCTGCTCATGGCTGAAGGTCACAGTGGTCTCCCCGGAGAGCGTGGCGGAACATTCCCCTCATCGTGGGGTGACCGGCCCGAACGTGCCCCTCGGACTGCTCCGGACGGGCGGCACGGGCACGCGACCGGGGGAGGTGCTGCGCAACGTGGTCGGCAATGCCGTCCAGCACACCCCGCCGGGAAGCCGGGTCACGGTGGACGTGCGTCGGCAGGACGGGGACGTGGTGATCCGCGTCGCGGACGACGGGCCGGGCATCGCGCCGGAAGACGTTCCCAGGGTCTTCGACCGCTTTTGGCGGGCGGAGGCGAGCCGCAGCCGCGCGCACGGGGGATCGGGCCTGGGGCTGGCGATCGTCGACAGCATCGTCCGTGCCCACGGCGGCCAGGTGACTGCCGAGTCCGCGCCTGGCGAGGGCACGAGCATCGTCATCCGGCTGCCCGCGCCCGGTGGCAGCGTCCCGGATCCGATCGGCCCCTGACCGCGACGGCCCGCGTGGGCTACCGCTGGGCGCCCGCGAGCTCCTGCTCAGGTTCGGCGTCGGGGCGGTCAGCGTGGTTCTGGATCCAGTCGAGCATGGTGGCGAGCTGGCCGCCCAGGCCCTTGCCGAACGCTGTCAGGCCGTAGGTGACCTTGGGCGGCGTGGTGGGTTCGACCTTGCGCCAGACCAGACCGTCCTGCGCCAGGTTCCGCAGGGTCTGCGACACCATCTTCTCGCTGACGCCCTCGATGCGGTCGCGCAGTTCGGAGAACCGGAGCGGTCCATCGGCCAGCCGGATCAGCACCCATACGCCCCAGCGGCTCGTGACATGGTCGAGCACCTCGCGAGCGGGGCATTCAGTGTGGAATACGTCACGTCCCCCGGTGGCGTCCGATTCCGGTGCCTGAATTCCGATGCTCATGTGCGGACCTTACCTCAAGGTAGGTGCTTTCCAGAAGTAAGCCGAATTCTTAGGGTCGGTGCGTACCTGAAACCGAGAGGAACCCCCATGATCGTTGTCACCGGATCCACCGGCAATATCGGCCGCCCGCTCGTCGAGACGCTCGCGGCGGCCGGAGAGTCGGTCACTGCCGTCTCCCGCCACGCCGTCGAGCTCCCGCAGGGTGTTCGCCACGTCACCGGAGACCTTGCCGACCCGCGCAGCCTGGAGCCCGCGTTCCAGGGTGCGGACCGCCTGTTCCTCATGGTCCCGGACCCGGCGCTGCCGGTCGCCGAGATCGTCAAGACCGCCCGCGCCGCCGGGATCGAGCGCATCGTGCTCCTGTCCTCCCAGCGGGCCCAGACCCGGGACGACGACCCGTTCCTGAAGGGTCTGGAGCAGACCGTGACGGAGGCGTTTCCCGGGTGGACAGTGCTGCGACCGGGCGGGTTCGCCTCCAACGCGCTCCTGTGGTCCGAGGCGATCCGTAGCAGCAGGACGGTCCGGTCACCGTTCGCCGACGTGGCGCTCCCGCCAATCGACCCGGCCGACATCGCCGCAGTGGCCGTGGCGGCCCTGCGTGCGGACACCCACCTTGGGCGGTACTACACGCTGAACGGACCCGAGGCTCTGACGCCGCGTGAGCAGACCGCCGTGATCGCGAACGCGCTCGGCGAGCAGGTCGAGTTCATCGAACAGACCCGTGAGGAGGCATTTGCGCAGCTGTCGCAGATCTGGCCGCCGGCGGTCGTCGAGAAGACCCTCGACGCACTGGGCACGCCCACGCTGGAGGAGCGCACCCCCTCGTCGGACACCGAGCTCGCCCTCGGCCGCCCCCCGCACACCTTCGCCGGCTGGGTCGCCCGCAACATCGACGCCTTCCGCTAGCCCCGTCGCCACGGTCGGCGGCCGGCCGCCGACCGGGGCCACGCCCCGAGGTCCGTCCGGGACGTCCGGACGAGCGTTCGTGCGAGGTCGACGTGCGGTACGGGAACTACCACGTTCACCGGCTCGAGAACCTCCGGGCCGCCGCATCCTGGCGGCCGCCGAGCAACTGTTCTACGACCGCGGCATCACGGCGGTGGGCGTGGACCTGATCGCCGAGCAGTCGGGCGTGACCAAGCGGACCCTGTGCAACCAGTTCGGCTGGCGGGGGAAGTGCTGGTGAGGTTCAGCGCGGTCGCGCTGAACCTCACGCTCGTCGGGGACGGTCGCGTCCAGATCGGCTACGGCGACGGTGTGGGCGGGGAGAACCTGCGGAGCCAGGGCGCGTCGGCGACGGTGGGCATTGAGAACCTGGGCGGCGCCCGGGCGAGCCAGCACTCCTACAACTAGGGCCGGGCTAGGGAGCCCAGAGCGTCATGAGGCTGGAAACCGTCCTCCTCGCGTATGCGCACCACGTGCGCCAAAGGAGACCCCATCGGGGCGGCGTTCCTGCGCGCGGCACTCTCACCTCACCGAGACCCCTCGGACCACGATGTCCGTATCCACTACGCGGTGACCTCCACGCCGTCTCACTCCCCGCTCAGTTCGTCCAGGACCTCGCTGTAGTAGCGGCGCCGCTGGCTCAGTGTCTGGGCGACCTCCTCGTCCGTGACCTGGGAGATCTTCCCGAGGTGCTCCAAAAGGTTCTCCCGCTGGGGATGGTCGGAGTCTTTGACGTACTCCGTGGTGATGGACACTCCGGCGGTGAGCAGCAGGTGGTGGGGAAGGCCGCACCAGGTGTCGAAGCTCCGGCAGACGGCTTCCCAGAGGAGCCAGACGTCATCGAGGCGGCGTTCTTCGGCGATCAGCAGGGCGGCGAGTTCGATGCTGTGGCTGAATCCCCAGGAGTGCCCATGCCACCGTGTCTCCTGAAGCAGTAGGAACCGCGCGAAGTTCCCGTCTTCCTGGCAAGGGTCGCGGATCAGGGCTTCGAGAACCTGCTGCCTGTCCTCCCAGCGGGCGTCCACGGGCAGCCCGTCCTCAGTGTGCTGCCCGTCGAACTCCAGAAGCTCCCATCGCTCGGGGTCCCCGCGCCACCAGGCCAGGTCGGGTATCGCGCGACGGCTCATTGGCGTGGCTTCCGTTCGGAGGGGGCGACATCGTTGCATGTGCGCGGGCAGCGTCGACAGAGGCGACCCAATGTGCTGGCCTTGGGCCGTTTGCGGGCCACTTGGCGCTTCGGTGCCTGAATCAGAATCAGTTGGACGATGCCGATGTGGTCGGCCGTGGTGATACTGCCTGCGTTGCTGACGACGCCCGGTACCGGGGCGCCCGAGTCGCTGGGTGCCCCGGCCGCAGGTCGCGTCGGCTGTCCGTGGGGGCTATGCGATCTGGTCCAGTTCTCCGGGGGTGGGGCCGGGCGTCAGGCCCGGCGCGTGGAGGGGGCAGGCGTGGAGGGTGGTTCCGGGGCCGCTGGCGCTGGGAATCCACCGGACGGGGATGGGTGCGTTGGTGAGCTTGCGGCAGGTGACGCAGCGGGCGGCGTGCACGGTGGGGAGCGGGTTGACCAGTCCTTCGACGTTCACGCGGGCACCCCGGCGGTGGCGAAGGCGGAGCGGGTGAACGGGGCTCCGGGGTAGGTGTAGGGGTAGTCGACGCCCAGGGTGGCGAGTTCGGCGGCCCGCCGCCGCTCCTGGACGACGCCCAACTCCCTTGCGGTGTCCGCGAGCACGTAGGGCCGGACGAGCACCACGTCCTCTCCCCGCAGCGGGGCGCGCAGCGCCCGGACGTGTGCGGGGGTCGGCGTGAGCCACGGCGTGGGGCCGGACCTCGGCGCGGTCCTGGACTTCGGTGCGGTCCTGGACCTCGGCGTGGGCGTGGACCACGAATCGGTGGGGGCGGGCTCGGGGCTCGGGGCGGGCACGGTGGCGGGGGTGGCGCCGTGGCGTCCACGGGCGGGCAGCGCCATTCGCAGGACCCACACCAGGGCACGGGCGATAACATCACGCATAAGTCGTTCAGCTCCTCGAAAGCTGTTCGGTGGAGCCCCGGCGGACCGGTCCTAAGCGGTCCGTCGGGGCGTTCGGTTGTGGTACTCCGCAGGGTTCTGCGGAGCCAGGGTGGTCAGTGCGGCTTCCTGGTGAGCCGGTCGAGCCATCCCGCGTTCTCGGCGAGGACCTTTCGGCGCAGCGCTTCGGTCGCGGGGTCGTGGACGTTCCACGAGTGGTCGCGGGCGTGGTCCCGGTAGAGCGTGCAGACCTCGTCCGACGGGCAGTTGGTCCCGCACCAGGGCAGGGACGCGAACCGTACGGACCCGTCCACGTTCCAGCGCGCCCACAGGGCGTGTGTCGGCTGATGCCCCCAGTCCCACACGTGGTCGGCGTGGTCGCCCTCGTGCCAGAGCCCGAGTTCGCAGCGAAGGGGCTCCGACGCTCCGGGCAGCTCGGCGGAAGAGACGCTTCCTTGTCCGGCGAGGATCGCAACGAGCAGGTCCAGGGCCGTGACCTCGGCGGTGGCAGTGCACTGACGCATGGGGAGTTCCTCGGATGGGGAGCGGGGAGGCGCCCCCTGTGCCACGGGGGCAGGTGGCACGCGGATGGGACGAAGGCGGCGACCTCTCACCGCTTCGTGAGGGCGCGGCGCCCCGGCGGATGACGTGCGGGGCGGGAGATGGGACCGGAGCGCGTGCGCTCGGGCAGGTGTCACCGCTCGCCCAGGGACGCGTGCCACGCACCGCGTGACAGGTGCACCACGCCGTCGGGGGTGATGCGCACATGTGCGCCGTACAGCGGCAGCGCGCCTTCGGTGTTCAGCCGGTTGCGGATGCGTTCAAGGGCATCCCACAGCCGTTGCGGGCCGCTCTGGTGCACCTCCGGCGGGTCGGTCCACACGGCGGACGCCCGCGCCCAGGACCCGTCCGGGTGGAACATGTAGGCGGTGCGGGTCCGCCCGTGCGTGACAAATGCGTGCTCTACGCCAGGTGTGGTCACTTCCAGCATGGATCGCAGTTCCCACGCGTTCGCCACGTCCACCACGGGGTAGCGGCCGGTGCTGGTATCGGCCCCGGTTTCCTCGCGGGCGACGGCGAACACCTCGGCGAGGGCAGGCGGGTAGTCGTTGCCGGACCGGGTGCGCATGAACCCCGCCCACTCCCGTTCCACCCGCCCCACCACGTCCCCGTTTCGGTCCTTCCACCCGGTCACGATCATGGACGTACGGGCAAGAGTGGTGACGATCCGTCCGCCAGGTCTCAGCGCACCAAGCACAGCTCGGAGCCCCGGGCCACCGGGTAGTGCCACCGTGGACACGATGCGGTCGTACGAGCCGGGCACATGATCGGTGGCGTCCGCCGTGACCATGTGCGGGTGGTAGCCCATGGCCGCGAGCCGTCCCCCCGCCACGCCGACCAGGTAGGGGTCCACGTCGAGACTGGTCACGTCGTGGTCCCCGAGCCGGTGACAGGCGTATGCGGTCAGCCCGCCGGCTCCGGTGCCCAAGTCCAGCAGCGACAGACCCTCACCGAGTCGCCCGAGCCGCAGCATCCGCACGACCAGGCTCGGCAGCGTGGCGGACGAGGTCGGAAGTCCGTCGGGTTGGTCTCCCGGATCGGCGTGGTCGGCGTGCAACGGCCCCACTCGGGTAACGAGGGACCTGTCCGCGTAGGCGGCTTCCGCCCAGGCATCCGGACAGCTCGGGCCATCACGCAGCACCCAGCGGCCCGAGTCGTCTGCTTCCCACCACCGAGGGACCAGCTCGTGGCGAGCCACCTGCGCAACGGGGGCAAGCCACCGTGAATCCGGGTCGGTGACTTGCCCGGCAAGCCGTTCGGCGTGTTTCTCCCAGTTTGCGGTCATGCGCCACTCCTTTCAGTACGAGGGACCGCATGCTTCGGTCTCAGCGGGTGAGCAGTCGCCGCCGTCCAGATTCGGGTTGCAGTCCGCGCCGACGAGGCGTGGCGGGATCTGCGCGGCGAGATCAGCCCATGCCTTCCCACCGAGCAGTTCGCCGAGGCGGGTTTCCCGTACGTTGCCCGCCGGGAAATCACGCGAGAGCACGCAGCCGGCGAGATCCCCGTTCGGGAGGACGGCGGCACGTCCACGGGTGCACCGGCCGCACATCTCGTCCAGCGTCGGGGTTTGCTCCGGAAGGGCGGCGCGACCGACGGCCCGCGCCCGGTCGATCGTGACGCGGGTGACGCCCATGGCCTCCAACTCGGCGCGGGCTTCGGCCACGTGCTGCCCCGGTAGGACCTCCACGAGCCCGGCGCGCACGGTCGCGCCCCTGTTGACGGCTTCCCGGATGTGCTGCCGGGTCCGGCTGTAACTGCCCGCGCGCCCGGTGATCCTGTCGTGTTCCTCGGGGTCGTTGCTGTAGTAGCTCGTCGCAAGGGTCACGCCGTCGCGGGTGAGCAGATCCCACCAGCCGGGGGCGACGTGGAAGAGGTTGCTGTAGACCTCCACGCCCATCCCGAGCGAGAGTGCCAGCTCTGCGAACTCCCGCCAATGCGGGTGGACGGTCGGCTCACCCCCGATCAGCTGGACCGACCGGACGCCGAGCGCCGCCGCGTCAGTGATCAACCCGCGCCAGTCCGCAGGCGTCATGGTGCCGTGCGTCGCCTGCGGTCCGGACTCGGACAGGCAGTGCGTGCACGTGAGCTGACACCTGCCGGTGATCTCCAACTCCAGCGAAGTCACGCCGAGGGGCGGGGGGACGGAGGGCAGTTCAAGAAGCGTGGTCACAGCGGTTGTTCCCTTCGTTGACGATCGGTGGGGCCTACGGGATCGGTCGGTCGGCTACGGGGAGCGCGGCCAGTAGCCGAAGCGGCGGCGGGGTGCCGGCTCGGGTGACGGCGAGGGGGGCTTGTCGGTGGGCAGCAGGACCGGCAGGACGGACAGGGTGTACGTGCAGTCCGCGTCCGAGAACGTGGCGGACAACAGCCGACCGGACCTGATGTGCCGCCGCGCCTCTCGTTGCCCGCCCTGGTCGGCGGCCCACACTCGGAGTCCGGTGGGGCAGTCGGGAAGGGGCACGGACGGCAGGCGCATGAACGGCCGCACCCATGCGGAGTGCTGCGGGTCCGGGTCGAGCCGGTCGGCGATACGCAGCGCCTCGGCGCGCAGCCACCGCAGGGCGAGGACCGGCGAAATCGTCCGGAAGGTGCCCAGGACGTACGGCACGGTCTCACCCGTGCCGTACACGAGTCCCTCGGCGCGCACCTCGCACCGGTAGTCAGCCGGTTCCGTCGTACCGTTCATGACGAGCGTGCTCGCCACATCACCCACGGCCGTTCGATCACCTCGGCGTAGCTGGTGTGCTCGGGGTTGCCCCGCAGGTGCTCGAACGTCCACGCCTGAGCGTCGAGCGGGTCCGTGTGCGTGTCCGACTCCGCACCGCACTCCGTGTCGTCGTCCTTGAGGGACAGACAGCGGAACCGGTGCGTCAGCGGCGGAGCGTCGTCGTCCTGGTCGGGCCGAAGGGTCCAGTTGACGAACCGGAACACCCGACGGGTCGCGGTGGTCACAGCAGCTCACCCCGGCTCCGGGCGTTGGCACGCGCGATACCGGCACGCAGGCGCTGCGCGGCCGTCGCGGGCTGCACGTCGTCCGGATTGGCGGGCCATTCCTTCCCACCGCCCATGGGCCTCAGCGACCACTGTCCGTACCGCTCGCCGCGGAATTCGCCGAGCTGGTCCCGTGCAGTGTCAACAACCAGAGCGCCCACAGCGGGGGCCGCGTTCATTTCGACGCTCCAGGCTCCCGCGGGGCGCTCGGCGTCGGTGTGGTCGGCCCGTGGTGGGCGGCGCTTGCGGCAGACCACTCTCCCGCAGATGCGTCGTACAAGTTGCGGCGCCGTTGCCGCTCGGCGGGGGTACGGTCCATGGCCTGGGCTCCCGTGGTTTCGGGGTAGGGGAATAGACCATGAACGTAAGGGCGTGACGGTCACTCAAACCACTGAAGAAACGCAGTAGTTCGCGCTGGGTAGTCAACTAACTACTGCGAAACGCAGCAGGTCTCAGAAAACCCCCAGGTAGGAAGCCATATCGCGCATCTCCGCTGTGAGAGTCCGCTTGCGGGACTTGAGGACGTCGGTCATGACGTACCGGGCCAGCGGCTGGTGACGGAGCCATGCACCGTTGCTCTCGCGGAGTCCCCACAGCTCGGCCATGGCGTCCTGGTGAGATCCCAACGACACGTGAGCCTGTGCCACGTCAAGTCGGTGGCGGCCCCAGTTCGGTGCGGTCGGCTTCCCCAGAGTCTTCAGCGCCTTTCCTCCCAGCACCCCTTCGTCCGCCCGTCGGAGCACTCCGCGCGCATCTCCGTCAAGCGCGAGGTCTTCAACGGCTTTCATCTCGGCGGTGATAGGCCCGAACCCACCCCAGTGATGCGGAAAGCTGTTGCGCTCCTGAGCCAGTGCGCTCGCAGCCGTGCCCGCCATACGTCGAGCGATCGCGGCGTCGTCGGGCCTGTTGTTGCGCACCGTCGCGGAAGCGACCCGTAGCCACAGCTCACCCCATACAGCGAGCTCAGAAGGCTTCGCCGACGACATCCGTGGTTCCATCGCTTCGGCGGTCTGTAGGGCGAGCACTTCGCTCTCATCGAACCTGTCTTGCCGCAGCAACAACCAGCACATGCCGACGATGCCCGTCCCAGCGGTCAGCTGCTGCCCTGTCTCCCGCGCGAGTCGGATGGACTCCGCGAGGGCGTGGTAAGCCAAGTCGTACTGCCTCACCTGAGTGAGGTACTTCCCAGCGAGCAGCAGTGAGTACGTACGCACCTTGGCTGCTTCTTGCTTGTCCTGGTCACCCTCGGCGTTTGCGGCGGCGGCTTCGGTCGCCTTCAGCAGTGCAGGGAGTTGCCGCGCTACGGAGTCGTACCGGTCGGCCCAGTACAGCGCATGTACGTCTTCAATGCGCTGATGCAGATCAGCAACGTCCCCGGTCTCCCCAGCCAGGATCACCGGCGCTTCCAGCCCTACGGGAGGCATCAGGGCCTTGCGGAGTTCGACCAGGTTGCGGTGTGACGCTTCGTCCCCGACCACGGGGGCTGGCGAGTCCGCAACGAACAGTTCGGCCGTGGTCACCTGTAGGCCACGCGCAACCATGTGCAGGGTGTCCGTGCGGACGTCGCCCCCCTGCTCGATCTTCCGAACGGTCTGGATCGCTACTCCGGCTTCTTCCGCTAGGCGTTCCTGACTCCACCCGTTGCGGCGACGGTGCTTCTTGACGTTCTTCGCCAGTTCTGTCGTCATCGTCGGCCCCTTCCGCTCTCTGCAACGGTACGCCCGCAGGGGCCTCCCGTACTGATACCCGCGCACCTTTCGCCACAACGTGCGGGGCGGAGCTGGTGGGCGCCGTGGTGGCCGATCCTGGAACTTCGCGGGGTGATGCCCAAGCTCACGGTCTACCATCAACTACAGGGCGAATCCCTGCCTGCAGGCAGCGTCCGTGGCCAAGATCAACCGGTTGCGAAGGGGCACCCCGTGACGACCGAATCCCCTCGTTGGTTCAAGTCCTCGTACAGCTCGAACGGCGGCAACTGCGTTGAGGTCGCCGCCAACTTTGCCGTCACGCGCGGCGTCGTTCCTGTCCGCGACTCCAAGGTCCCGGGCGGTCCGGTGCTGGCGTTCCCGGTCGATGGGTTCTCGTCGTTCGTGGCGGGCCTCCGGACCGGAGACTTCGGCACCGTCTGACCGACCCGATCCAGTGCCCCTCCCTGCTGAGCACGGTGGGGGCGTCCTGCCTCCGGGAGGTGGCGCCGCGCACCACGGTTGACGGGATCATCGATCTTGGGAGGATGGACATGGACCCTTCCCGCCGTAGCGTGCTCAGCGTTGGCCTGTTCTCCGTCGCGCTGACAATCCCCGATTGGCCGGACGTGGTGGGCCGCATGGAAGCCGTGCAGAAGGGTGCTCGAACCCGCCTCGGCTCGTCTGATGTGCGCACGGTCTCAGCCATGACGGAACAGCTCTCGTCGATGGACGACCAGTTCGGAGGTCGGACCGCCCGCCCGCTTGCCGCAGCCTTCCTGGTGAACACCGTTGCCCCGTTCCTACGGATGGACGGCCCGGAGGACGTGCGCAAAGCGATGATGTCCGCGGCTTCTGATCTCTGCTACCTCACCGGGTACATGGCTGTGGACGAGGGGTTGCACGGGCTCGCACAGCGCTACTACGTGAAGGCCCTGGAGCTTGCGGGGGCGTCGGAAGATCACCTGACGTACTGCACGACGCTCCGGGGCATGAGCGTGCAAGCGGTGGACCTTCAGCAAGGACCGATCGCTGTGCGGCTCGCGAATGCTGCGGCGGCTTCCTCCCCGCAGGCCGGTCCGCGGATGCGTGCCTTCCTCTCCGGCCAGCAGGCACATGCAGCCGCACAGGTCGGTGACCGACGCTCTGCGCTCATGTACTTGCAGGAAGCCGAAGTCGCCATGGACAAGGCAGAGTCTCGCGGGAAGGTGTTCGGCTCCTATGACCCCGCGTCCCTCAACTACCACACCAGCCAGGTGCGGTTCGAAATGGGAGATGTCCACGGAGCTGTTGCTGCCATGCAGGAAGCGGATCGGCTTCGGCACAGCATCTATCGGCGTACGCGCGTCAAGGAACGGGCGATCCGCGCCGAGCGGCAACTGGCGGTGGGGCATCTTGAAGCCGCGTGCCAGTCATGGGGGCTCGCATTGGACGATTACCCCTTGGTGAACTCCGGGCGGATCGACAAACGGATGACGGACATGTTCAACCTCATTCGTCCCCACGTCCGGAACCATGACGCGCAAACCCTGTGGGAGCGCGCACGCGAGACCGTCCGACCCGAACTGGTCCCGGTATGACGAGAACCCCGTCCCGGTTCCGGTTGACGAGCCGAACGGGACGCTCCGGGCTGTTCGTGCGCCATGCAGGAGCGGCGCCCGTTCAACTCTCCCGCTTTACCTGCTCACAATGGCCGGGCAGCATCCGTGGCCGTGCTCGAACAATGACGAAGGGGCACCCCGTGATGGCCGAAGTCCCCCGATGGTTCAAGTCCTCGTACAGCTCGAACGGCGGCGCCTGCGTTGAGGTCGCCGTCAACCTCGCCGCCTCGCGCGGCATCGTCCCGGTCCGTGACTCCAAGGACGCGAACGGCCCGGTACTGGCTTTCCCCGCCGACACATTCTCCTCCTTCGTCGCGCGCGTCCGGGGCGGAGGGTTCGGCACCTCCTGACCAGCCGGTAAGGGCACTGACGCGGAACCGGCGGACTCCTCCGCTGCCCGCGGTCGGCGTGGGAGACGGTCACCCCCCTGCCATCTGCCCATCGCGCGCGGGAAGAACGGGCGGAGGCCGCAGCCCGGGTGGGCTGCGGCCTCCTGGGTCGCTACGCGGTCAGGTGCGCAGGCCCTGTGGGGGATCTCAGAAGGTCAGGCCCCAGGAGTCGATGTAGCCGGTGTCGTTGGGGTAGGTGTCGCGTACCCACAGCTGCCAGGTGCCGTTGGCCGCGACGCCGGAGGCGTTCACGGTGAACGTCTGCGTGATGTTGTCGGCGCTGTCGGTCTGGCTCAGGTTCTTCAGGGTGAAGTCGGTGCCGTCCGGCGCTTCGAGGACGACGACCAGGTCACCCCGGAAGGTGTGCTTGATGTCGACGGGGACCTTCAGCTGGGCCGGGCCGTTGCCGGACCGTCCGGTGACGTTGATGTCCGACGCGACCCAGCCGCCGTTGTCCGGGATGTTGACGTTGTCGGAGTTGGTGAACACGCCCTCACCCGGGTCGGGGTCCGGGCCCGGGTCGGTGCCGCCGGTGATCGCGGCGATCGTCTTGGACGCGTCGGCCAGTCCGGCTCCGCAGCCGCCGGAGCAGTAGCCGGGCAGGGTACGGGCGTTCTCGCGGATCGCGGTGGAGATCTGGCCGGGGGTGATCCCGCTCTTGGCCTCGTACATCAGGGCGGCGAGGCCGGCGATGTGCGGGGCGGCCATGCTGGTGCCCTGGTAGGCGCTGTAGGTCTCGCTGCCGACGCTGCGGGTGCCGGTGTTCAGCGTGGACCAGATGCCGTTGGCGGAACCCGACGTCGTCTCACCGCCGGGCGCGGTCACCTCGATGGTGCTGCCGTAGTTGGAGTAGGCGGCCCGGTTGCCCTCACGGTCGGAGGCGGCGACGGTGATGACGTTGCTGCAACTGGCCGGGTTGAAGTTGGCCGCGTTGAGGTTGTCGTTGCCGGCCGCGACGACGACGGTGGTGCCGCGGTTCACGGCGCCGTTGACGGCGCTCTGGGTGCCCGCGTCGCAGGCGCCGGGACCGCCGAGGCTCATGTTGATGACGTCGGCCGGGTTCGGGTTGGACGGCACGCCCGAGACGGAACCGCCGGAGGCCCAGGTGATGGCGTCGATGATGTCCGCGGTCGTGCCGCCGCACTTGCCGAGCACCCGGACGGGCTGGACGGTCGCGTCGTGGGCGATGCCGGCGATGCCCTTGCCGTTGCCCGTGGCGGCGGCGATGGTCCCGGCGACGTGCGTGCCGTGCCAGGAGTTGTTGGTGTCGCGGGGCGGAACGGGCTGGCCGTTGCGGTCCGTGCCGCACTCGCCGCGGTTCATCCAGTCCCCGGGGTCGGCCGGGTTGCTGTCACGGCCGCCGCCGTCCTGGGCCATCCACGGGTCGGAGATGAAGTCGTAGCCCGCGATCGTGTTCGCGGCCAGGTCGGAGTGGGCGACGTAGCCGGTGTCGATGACGGCGACCTTGACGCCCTCACCGGTCGCCTTGTCCCAGGCGCCGGGGACCCTCATCCCGGCGGTCGACTCGAACAGGTCCCACTGGCGGTCGTAGTAGGAGTCGTTCGGGTCGGCCATCGCGTACATGCGGCGGTCCGGGACGGCGTAGGCGACGTCGGAGTCCGCACGGAAGGTGTCGACGACCTCGTTGAGGGAGTCCTCGTTCAGTTCGCCGCCGAGGTCGACCAGGGCGGCGCCGGTGCCGAGGCGGCGGTCGAAGTCGAGCGACTCGCCGGCCTTCTTGCCCTTGGCCTTCGCGTCCTTGGAGGCGGCGTTGTTGGACTTCGCCTCGGCCGCACGGGACTTGTAGCCGACGATCAGGCGTTCCACGGGCGCGTCGGCGAGGCCGTCGGCCTCGACGGCGGTGCTCCGCGGGGCGGGGGCAGATGCGGGGGCTGCGGCCGAGACGGTGACGCCTGAGGCGATGAGAGCGCCGGTCGTCACCGCCAGCAGGGATATGCGCACCGGTTTGAAACCGTTCATGGGGGGCCTTTCCAACAGATTCTGCTGACCTGCGCATGACAATGGAGCCGGTATCGGTCCCTCGTGTGTACAGGTCAGGACGTGGTCGACGGTGTTCCGCAGAGCGGTGTGCCTGTACCGCCGACGGGCTGGTGGCAGGAATCTAGGTCCCGGGCCCCGGCGGACCTATCCGGGCCGTCCTCCGCACGTACACGCAACTTATTCCGGACGTTCGGCCGCCCCACTCAATTTATTCACCCCCGGCCCGGCAGTCTTCGCCGCAGGTCCGGGGGCTCAGGGCCCGACCAAGGCGGTACGGGAGGCCGTACCGGCCTTCTGCATGGCGCGGGCGATGTGCTGCTCGACCGTCCGGTGCGACAGGTGCAGGATGGCGGCGATCTCCCGGTTGGTGAGCCCGGCCGCCGCCAGTTCACCGACCTCACGCTCACGTGGGGAGAGCTGGTCCCCGTACGAGGGGCGGCCTCGTGGGCGTCGCTCCTCGACGGGTTGGTGGGTCCGCAGCTCGGCCCGGACGCGGGCCGCGTCCCAGGCGGCGCCGAGTTCCGTGTACGCCTGCGCGCAGGCGGCCAGTTCGGCCGGCCCCTGCGTGCTGGCACCGTCGGCCCCGGC
>NZ_BAAHCA010000016.1:0-22774 GCF_054776295.1 Streptomyces sparsus | reverse complement strand
CGCGAGGGCGAAGCCGGCGGGGCGAGTGCGGGGGCCGCCGGGCGGCCCGCTCGCTGAAGGGCTCACCCACGGAGAGCCGTCCGTCCAGGAGCAAGGCGGAGCGGCGACGCCGACGCCGAGTCAGGGCGGCGGCGGTTCGGTCAGCGGCGACTCGCGTAACGACGGCTCAGGCGTCAGCGAGCGCGGGACGGCATGGCAGGCAGTGGTGGCCCGGGCGGCGTTCAGACCGGCGACGTTCCGGCCGGAGGCGCCCCGCGGACTCAGCCGTGGGGCGGCTGGCTCAGGGCAGCAGCGTGGCGGCCAGGGTCGGCCAGGACATGCGGATGAGGCCGCCCCGACCGTCGGAGGTCACCTCTACGTCGTCGACGAGCCCGCTGATGACGGCCAGACCCATCTCACCGTCCCCCTCCGCCTGCTCCACCGCGGCGGAAGGCGAGTCGGGAACGGAGTCGGAGGACGGACCGGACACCGACGGCACGTCGTCGCCGACCTCGATGGAGAACTTCTTCTCGTCCTCGATGAGGGCGACCCGCACCGGGGTCTCCAGACCGTTGCTGATGTGCAGGCCGACGGCCCGGCTGCACGCCTCACCGACCGCGAGGCGGACCTCGTCGAGCACCGCTTCGTCGACCCCGGCACGACGGGCCACGGCGGCTGCCACCAACCGGGCCGTTCGCACGTGCTCGGGAAGCGCGCTGAAACGAAGTTCGACGGTGGCCATGCCATCCCCCTGGATGTCGTACGGCGAGCCGTCCAGGGGCACGGCCGGGTTGCGGCCGTCGGCCCCCGGAGGCGGGCCTGCGGGTTCGGTTCCGTCAGTCGGTGGCCGAAACGGCCTCGTCGACCGAGGTGTGAATCGGGAACACCTTGGTCAGTCCGGTGATGCGGAAGATCTTGAGAATGCGCTCCTGGTTGCAGACCAGGCGCAACGAACCCTCGTGCGCACGGACTCGCTTCAAGCCACCAACAAGCACACCGAGCCCGGTGGAGTCGAGGAAGTCGACACCTTCCATATCCACGACAAGGTGGAAGCTTCCATCGTTCACCAACTCCACCAGCTGCTCACGCAGCTTGGGCGCTGTGTATACATCGATCTCGCCACCCACCTCGACGATCGTGCGATCGCCGACGGTACGGGTCGACAGGGACAGGTCCACGGATCCTCCAGCACCTTGCTATCGAGCGGTCGCCCCCCATGGATCGGCAGCCGCAGGGGCATTCAATCACTTACCTACCGGCCCGCACGACGCCTTGCGGTCATTGTCCGTCACGACGGTGACACACTCGGACCCGATGGCCAGCAACCAGCGTCCTCGATCCACGGGCTCCCGCCCGGCCCCGGCGGCTCCACGATCGGTTCTCGCCGCTCTGGCCGAAGGGCCAGGTCGGGCTGCGCGCATCACCCATACGGAGCACCTGCCCCCGCGACTCGGACGTCATGCGGAATGGCCCGATCCGATCCGGCCGGAACTGATCGAAGCCGTGCGGGCCGCCGGCATCGAGCAGCCCTGGGAGCACCAGTCGCTCGCTGCCGGCCACGCGCTGCGCGGCGAGTCGGTGGTCGTCGCCACCGGCACCGCCTCGGGCAAGTCGCTCGCCTACGGCCTGCCGGTGCTCAACGCCCTGCTGGAGGGCTCGGAGGCCCCGAACGGCAGGGGGGCCACCGCGCTGTACCTCGCCCCGACCAAGGCGCTCGCCGCCGATCAGCGGCGTGCCATGGGCGGGCTGGCGGCCCCGCTCGGCAAGGCCGTGCGACCGGCCGTGTACGACGGTGACACGCCCTACGAACAGCGCGAGTGGGTCCGCCAGTACGCCAACTACGTCCTGACCAACCCCGACATGCTGCATCGCGGCATGCTCCCCGCCCACCCCCGCTGGGCCTCCTTCCTCCGCGCGCTGCGCTACGTGGTGATCGACGAGTGCCACACCTACCGCGGTGTGTTCGGCTCGCACGTCGCCCAGGTTCTTCGCCGGCTCCGGCGCGTCGCGGCCCGCTACGGGGCCGAACCCGTCTTTCTGCTCGCGTCCGCGACCGCCGCCGAGCCGGGCGCGTCCGCCACCCGGCTGACGGGCGTGCCGGTGGCCGAGGTCACCGAGGACACCTCGCCGCAGGGCGAGCTGGTCTTCGCGCTCTGGGAGCCGCCACTGACCGAGCTGAAAGGCGAGCGCGGCGCCCCGGTCCGGCGGACCGCGACCGCGGAGACCGCCGAACTCCTGACCGATCTGACGGTGGCCGGTGTGCGCACGGTGGCGTTCGTCCGATCCCGGCGCGGCGCGGAACTCGTCTCCGTCATCACGCAGGAGCGGCTGGCCGAGGTGGACCGCTCGCTGGCAGGACGGGTGGCCGCCTACCGCGGCGGCTACCTGCCCGAGGAGCGGCGCGCGCTGGAAGGTGCTCTGCACAGTGGTGAACTGCTCGGGCTGGCTGCCACCACCGCGCTGGAACTCGGCGTGGACATCTCCGGACTGGACGCGGTGCTGCTCGCCGGCTACCCCGGCACCCGAGCGTCGCTCTGGCAGCAGGCCGGTCGGGCCGGGCGCCGCGGCCAGGGCGCGCTGGCCGTCCTCGTCGCCCGCGACGACCCGCTGGACACCTATCTGGTGCACCACCCGGACGCGCTGTTCCGCCAGCCGGTCGAGAGCACCGTGCTCGACCCCGACAACCCCTACGTCCTGGCCCCCCACCTCTGTGCGGCGGCTGCCGAGATCCCGCTCACCGAAGCCGATCTGGACCTGTTCGGGCCGGCCGCCGCAGGGTTGATGCCGCAACTGGAGCAGCGCAAGCTGCTGCGCCGACGCGGCGCAGCCTGGTACTGGACGCGTCGGGAGCGGGCCGCCGACCTCGCCGACATCCGCGGTCAGGGCAGCCGTCCCGTGCAGGTGGTGGAGGCTCCGACCGGCCGCCTGCTGGGCACGGTGGATGCCGCCGCGGCCCACTCCACGGTGCACGAAGGGGCCGTCCACCTGCACCAGGGCCGCAGCTACGTGGTGCGCCGGTTGCGCCTGGACGATCCGGACGGCGCGGTGGCGCTCGTCGAGGAGGAGAGCCCGCCCTGGTCGACCATGGCCAGGGAGACCACCGCCCTCTCGGTCCTGGACACCGAGACCGAGGTCCCCTGGGGGTCCGGCCGGTTGTGCTTCGGTTCGGTGGAGGTCACCCACCAGGTCGTCTCCTATCTGCGTCGAAAGCTCATCACCGGGGAGGTCCTCGGTGAGACGAAACTGGACCTGCCACCGCGCACGCTGCGCACCCGAGCGGTGTGGTGGACGGTGACCGAGGACCAGTTGGACGCCGCGCGCATCGGCCCCGACGTACTGCCGGGGGCGCTGCACGCCGCCGAACACGCCGCGATCGGCATGCTGCCGCTGTTCGCCACCTGCGACCGCTGGGACATCGGAGGCGTCTCCGTTCCCCTGCATCCCGACACCCTGCTGCCGACCGTGTTCGTCTACGACGGTCACCCCGGCGGCGCCGGGTTCGCCGAACGGGCCTTCCGCACCGCCCGCGAGTGGCTGACGGCCACCCGCGAGGCGATCGCGGCCTGCGAGTGCGACAGCGGCTGCCCTTCCTGCATCCAGTCGCCCAAGTGCGGCAACGGCAACGATCCGCTGCACAAGCGGGGAGCGCTGCGACTGCTCACGGAGCTGCTGCGGGTGGACCCGCACGGGACCGGACCTGCGGACGGTAGGGGCCCCACACCACCTCCGCGGTGAGGTCCGCGACGCCACCGCGCACCGCGCACCGCACCACACGGGCGCTCTGCGCCCGGGCGACCCTGTCCGCCACGCCGCAGGCGGCCTGCGAGCCCCGGAAGGCGTGGTCGGCAGCGGCCAGTGCTGCCAGGTCGGCCGCGCCGCCGGCCCGGTGCCGTGCGGCGACCGCCTGACCGAAGGTCAGCAGCATGGCGAACACCGCGCACAACCCGGCCGCGCAGACGGCCGTCCACACCGACGCGGAGCCTCGCTCAGCCGCCGCCCGGCCCATCACCGTCGCCCGCCACCCTGCCCTGTTTCCCCCTGCCTCCTTCACCGCCCGCGCCGTCCGCACCGCCCCCGCTGTCCACGCTGTTCCCGCTGTCCCCGCCCCCACCGTCCGGCCGAGCGGTCGTCTTCTGAGCCGTGAGTGCTTCATCGGCGGATGGACTGCCGTTGCGGGAGTCGCCCGTGGGTGAGCCGTCGGTGCGGAGGTCATCGGGGAGAGCGTCGCCGGAGGGGAAGCCGTCCGGATCTGCCTCATCTTCGGCGGTCGCCTTTCCTTGTGGTGCCGACTGACCGCCTTCCCGTGCCGCCGCCGGCTCGCCGTCCGTCGCGGGTGGGTGCGGACCGTCCGCTGCTTCGAAGTCCGCCAGCAGGCCGGTGGGGCGTTCCGTTCGGGCCACCGCCTCCGCCCGGAGCCCCACGGAGAGCGGCCCAGGGCCGGCAGACCGGGCCGTCACACGTACCCGGACGAGGGGACCCTCCCTCCGCAGCACCACCTGAGCGCCCGCAGGGGCCACCTCCTCGGCCGCTGCCACGGCCTGCTTCGTGCTCTCCGCGCGAGCGGCCGCTCGCGCGCCCGCTCGCGCGGCGTCCACGCACTGGATCTGCCCGGCCGTAGCCAAGAGCCCCCACATCAGCAAGCCGAGAAGAAAGATCAGCGAGGGCACCACGACCGCTGTCTCGGCGGTGACCTGTCCTCTGTCGCACTTCCATCGCTCAGAAACCCGCATCGAGGGCTCGCTGCACCAACTGACCCATGGCCGCGCTCACCGCGTCGCTGGTGACGACCTGATAGAGCACAGCCGCGAAGCCGCAGGCCGCGATGGTGCCGACCGCGTATTCCGCGGTGCTCATACCGGCGTCGCCGCCGTGGTCCCGCAGTCGCTTCAACCGAACTCGCATGATGTTCCTCCTGTACGGGCGTGCATGGGTGCCGGCGGTCCCGCCAGCGGTAGAGGTGATGTGCTGCCCGCCGACGGCACGGCTCGTTGGCATGGCGGCGTGTCGCTGTGACGGCGTGTCGCTGTGGGGCGTGTCGCTGTGGTGGCTTGTTGCTGTGGGGCGTGTCGCTGTGGTGGCGTACTGGCGTGTTCGTCAGGTGTCCGGAGGTGTCCGGGTGGTCTCACAGCAGCGAGCGGCCGAGACCGATGACCACCGGCACCACGCCGACCAGCAGGAACGCCGGAAGAAAACACAGACCCAACGGAGCCGTCACCAGTACCCCGGCTCGGCGGGCCCTGGCCGCTGCCGCCCGGCCCCGGTCGGCTCGGCAACGGTCGGCCAGTCGGCTGACGGACTCGATCGCCGGCGCCCCGGAGCGGTGGGCCCGCTCCAGGCAGCGAGCCAGCCCGGCAACCTCCGGGACATCGGCTATCCGAGCCCAGGCGGTAGACGGATCGGCGCCGAGCCGCAGCTCGTCGGCCGCCCGCACCAACCGCTTGCCGAGCGGCCCTCCGATCGACGTGCCGACGGCGTGAGCTGCCTGCTGGGGCCCGGACCCGGCTGCCAAGCAGGCCGTCAGCAAGGCAGCGGCGAGCGGGAGTTGCTCGGACGTCTCGCGCTGCTCGGCGGCGGCTGCGGTCGCCGCGGGGTCCGTGTGCTGTCGCAGCCATCTCCACACGGCGAAGGCGACGGCGAGTCCTGCGATGAATCCAGCCATCCCACCGATGAAGATGATGACCGTCGCTCCGGCTCCCGTCGCGAAGGCCGCGTCACGTAGCGGCCGCCTCGATACTCCTCCCCCGGACCCGGCTGTCGGCTCCGGTACGCGGAGGCGGGCAGGGGTGGTCTGAGGAGCGTGCGGGAGCAGTGCGGCCAGCCGTCTACGGCTGCGCGCGCCGCGGAAGGACATCAGCGGCCAGGCGAGCATCGCCGGCAGCGGATCTCGACTGGAAATAGTTCTCCACACCCTGTGCACAGTGCGTGCGCTCATGTCGCCGCGCTCCCCTCCGCCTGCTGCACGATGCGGGCCACCCAGGCCAGGCCGGCCCATTCCAGGAGGCCTGCGGCGGCCAGTACCGCCCAGCCCGTCGAGGAGTGCAGCAGCACCCCCAGCGGGTCGGCGCCCATCGTGGTGCCCAGCAGCAGACCGAAGCCCGGCAGCAGGGCGAGCACCAGAGCGGTCGATCTCGGGCCGGCCAACTGGGCCCGCACTTCCTGCCGTTGGTCGCGCTCGGCACGCAGCGCGGCTGCCACCCGGTCGAGCCCGTCGGCAAGGCCGGCGCCGCCGTTCACCGCCACCCGCCAGCAGGCTGCGACTCCGGCCAGGCCGCCGGCGCCCGGCATGCGGCAGGCGCGGTACAGGGCTGCCGGAACGTCACCGCCGAATCTGGCCGCGGCCAGGACTGTCCCACCCGCCGGTCCCAGGCCTGCGGCACCCACCGCCAGCAGAGCGCCTTCCGCCTGTCGGCCGGAACGCAGCTCCGCCACCAGCCCGTCGCAGAACTCCAGCACCGCCGCTTCGACGCCCTCCGCCGTCCGCCGCTCCTCCCTCCGACGCAGCCGACTCCGGACCAGCGGCACAGCGGCCACCGCAAGCACCAGCGGCAGCAGGGACCCGCCCACCGAAGCGAGTAGCGCCCCGACGGGCAGGCACAGCCACTGGTGACCGACACGCCCCGCGAGGGAACGCGGGTCGAGGCGGCGCACCGTGTCGTGCAGCCGGCGGGCCCGCACGCTGACAGCGGCCCCGGCATCCGGCGGAGCAGCACCGGACAGAGCAAGCCTCACCCGACGGGCGCCCTGATCCCGCCGACCGGCCAGGAGAGTGGCAGCGCCGGCGCAGAGCAGAGCCGCACAGGCCGGTTCCACCGGGACCGTCACCAGGCACCTCCGCCGCGTCCGCAGAGCGCACGCAGCCGGTCCCAGCCGGCGGCGCGTTCGAAGCCCCCAGGGGCCCACCGCGCCGCGGGCACGGTACGCACCCAGCCGTCACGGTCCCGCTCAAGTACGTGGATCTCCGCCACCCGGCGGCAGCCGGTACGGTCCCGGGCCAGGTGGAGAACGAGGGAGAGTGCGGCTGCCAACTGGCTGTGGAGGGCCGCACGGTCCAGCCCTGCCGTCATGCCCAGCGCCTCGAGCCGAGCCGGCACGTCCGCGGCCGCGTTCGCGTGCACCGTGCCGCAGCCCCCTTCGTGGCCGGTGTTCAGGGCGGCCAGGAGGTCGGTGACCTCCGCCCCGCGGACCTCACCGACGACCAGGCGGTCGGGACGCATACGCAGGGCCTGACGCACCAGGTCCCGCAGCTCGACCAGACCGGCGCCCTCCTGGTTGGCAGGGCGGGTCTCCAACCGGACCACGTGCGGATGGTCGGGACGCAGTTCGGCGGAGTCCTCCGTGAGCACGATGCGTTCGTCCCGGCCCACCAAGCCCAGCAGGCTGCTGAGCAGGGTCGTCTTCCCGGAGCCGGTGCCGCCGGACACCAGGAACGACAGACGGGCGTCGAGTACCGCGCGGAGCAGTCGGTCCCCGCCGGGTGGGATCGTTCCAGCCGTCACCAGTTCGGCCAGGCCGAACGCGCGAGGCCGCACCACCCGCAGCGACAGGCAGGTCGAGTCGACCGCGACGGGATGCAGTACGGCGTGCATGCGGGTGCCGTCCGGGAGCCGGGCGTCGACCCACGGCCGGGCGTCGTCGAGGCGCCGCCCGGCCGCCGTCGCCAGGCGTTGGGCCAGGCGACGGACCGCTGCCTCGTCGGGAAAGCGGATGGTGGTGGGTTCGACGCCTCGGCCGCGGTCCACCCACACCTCGTCGGGGCCAGTCACCAGGATGTCCGTGACCTCGGGATCACCCAGCAACGGCTCCAGCGGACCGGTGCCGACAAGTTCGGAGCGCAGTGCGCGGACCACCCCCAGCACCGCGCTGTCCCCGAGCAGTCGGCCCTGCGCGCGGAGAGCCGCGGCGACTCGCGCCGGTGTGGGCTCCGCGCCGCTCTCCACCAGCCGGAGCCGGACGGCGTCCACCAGCTCCTGCGAGGTGCCGCTGATCATGCCGTCACGCTCCCGTGACTCTCACCGGGCAGGGCCCGGTCCCACAGCGCCGTGCAGAACTCGGCGAGCGGGCTACCGGGCGTCGTGCCGGGCGGGGCGCCTCGTTCGACGGACTCCAGAAGCCCTTTCTCGCAGGGGAGTTCACCGGCGAGCGGCAGACCCAGCAGGCGGGCGATCTCCTCGTCGGGCAGCCCGGGCCGGCTCGGTCCGCGCACCACGACACGCAGGTCCCGCAGCACCAGGGCGAGCCTGGACGCCAGGCGGTGGGCAGCCGCGATGGCTCGCAGCTCGGCCGGAACCACCATGAGTCCCAGGTCGAGTTGGCTCAGCGCCTCGCCCACCGGCTCGTCCGTGCGGCGAGGCAGGTCGATCACCACCGCACCGCCCCGGCGCCGGGCGGCGCCCAGCACCGAGCGCATCGCTTCGGGGGGCACGGCGACTCCCGTGCCCCGGTCCCAGCTGAGGACCCGGACGCCGTGCAGGCACGGCAGGGAGTCCTCCAGCGCGGCGGCGCCCACCCGGCCGCGTGACTCGGTGAACGCCGGCCAGCGCAGTCCGTCGGCTGCCTCTCCGCCGAGGAGGACGTCCAGACCGCCACCGAGCGGATCGGCGTCAACGAGCAGGCTGCGCCGGCCACTGCGGCCGGCCGCCACCGCCAGTGCGCAGGCAAGCGTCGAGGCGCCGGCTCCGCCGCGGCCACCGATCACTCCGATGGTGACGCCCTGCTGACCCGCGCCCTCCGCGGCGTCGGCGATGCGCCCTGTCAGCCAGGGCTCGGCGTCGGGCAGGAACACCACATGCTCGGCTCCGATGCCCACACCCCGCTCCCACACGCCGTGGTCGTCGAGATCCCGACCGAGCAGCAGCACACCCGGCCGGCGCGCGGGCGGTCCGAGCGTCCGGGCCAGCGGGCCGGCGCGGTCGTCACCGACCAGGACGAGCGGAGCGGCCCGCCAGTCGGCTTCGTCGAGCGGGCCGCCCGGCGCGACCTGGGCCTCGGCTCCCGCCGCGGCGCACAACCGCAACAGGTCGTCGAGAAGGTCGGCGTCCTCCGTGACGATCAGGATGGTTTGAGCCACCTGGACTTCCCCCTTCGGCTTCGCATCCTCGCAACCGCGAACAGCCGCGGAAGCGTTGTGCAATCACCGTGCAGAAGCCCGGAAATTCATGTGGATCTTGGTCTGAATCTGTGGATAACCCACCGGTTGTGCATAACTCCGCCACCCGTCCAAGTGACTTTCACAGGGCAGTCTTGCAACTACGCAGAGTCACTGACTTCATGGGGAGCAGCGGTCGGCAGCAGCGCGGCACGGACACGCGAAGGAAGGAAGGATCGCCGATGAAAGCAGCAAAAAGTGCCTGGACGTGCGACGACCCCCGCCGGGGGGGGAGAGCGGGGGTCGTCTCCTCGGTCGACTCGGGGGGGGAGGAGTCGAACCGGGGTAGCACGGTCGCGAACGATCCGTGACTTCCATGGTGTACCCGAGCGCCTTCTCAGGCAAACCCACACGCCTCACCTTACGCCGAATGGTGGGCGCCTATCCTCTGTCTCGTGGAAAACCACTCGTCACCCCGGACAGCAGCGTTCTTCGACCTGGACAAGACGGTCATTGCGAAGTCGAGCACGCTCACCTTCAGCAAGTCCTTCTACCACGGTGGCCTGATCAATCGCCGTGCCGTACTCCGCACCGCATACGCCCAGTTCGTCTACCTACTGGGCGGTGCCGACCACGATCAGATGGAACGAATGCGGCAGTATCTGTCGGCACTCTGCCGCGGCTGGAACGTCCAGCAGGTGCAGGAGATCGTCGCGGAGACCCTGCACGACCTGATCGACCCCATCATCTACGACGAGGCCGCGTCGTTGATCGAGGAGCACCATCTCGCCGGCCGCGACGTGGTCATCGTCTCCACCTCGGGAGCCGAGGTGGTCGAGCCCATCGGCGAACTCATCGGCGCCGATCGGGTGGTGGCAACCCGCATGGTCGTCAAGGACGGCTGCTACACCGGCGAGGTCGAGTACTACGCCTACGGCCCCACCAAGGCCGAAGCCATCGCCGAACTCGCCGAATCGGAAGGGTACGAACTGTCCCGCTGCTACGCCTACAGCGACTCGGTCACGGACGTGCCCATGCTGGAAGCCGTTGGGCACCCGCACGCGGTCAACCCCGACCGGGGACTCCGCCGCGAAGCGGCCGCAAGGGAGTGGCCGGTCCTGACCTTCTCGCGGCCGGTCCGGCTGAAACAGCGCATGCCCGTGCTGTCGATGCCGCCTCGCCCGGTACTCGCCGCGGCGGCAGCGGTCGGAGCGGCCGCCGCCACCGCGGGCCTGGTCTGGTACACCAGCCGGCGACGTGCCCGACATGCCGCGCTGTAAAGCCTTTGCCATACATCACCCCCACCAGGAAGACATGAGGTATTTGAAAGCAAAAGTAAAGATCTGCGGCAGGGGTTTCCCTCCCCCGTTTCGGGGAGTACAAAGGACTTAACGGCCCGCGAGACCTACGGCATCCGAGAGGATCTCCGCACCACACAAAGGCCCCACGGACCGAGCATGAATATCGGGAACCCACGCGACGCCGACCCGTCGATTACGGGCCTACCGCACCAGGTAACGGGCAAAGTCCTGACCTGAGCGGCGAACCTCGAGCACGCTCTGGTACCCCGGTGGACATGCCAGCGGCGGCACCGCCTGCACAGCGGCGCCGCCGCAACCCTGTGCGGACCCCGCAGACGCAGCCGGCACGCTTCGGCCTTGAGACACCCGGCGACACACGGCGGCGAGCGAACGGTGACTGCGGGGACGGAGACCGACCCCGCGCTTCACGCCTCGCGGCCAGTCCGGAGGCAACAGGCTCGTCCTATCGCAAGGGGCCCGTCCGGCTGCGACTGGCTCGTCCCAGCGCAACGGGCCCGTCCGGCTGCGACGGGCCCGTTCGGCAACGAACGCGTCCCGGAGCCGGTCAGGCCACCGCGTCTCAGGCCGCTCCGCGCTGCAGCGCCTCACACACGGCGGTCGACTCTCGAACCCCCAACTGCACCGACTGCCCGCAGTGGGCGATCCACCTGCTCATCCCCTCTGCCGTACCGGAGGCGTAGCCCTCCAGCGCTTGCAGGTACGCCTCGCGTCCCTGTTCCGCGTGTCCGACCTCGGCAGGGCAGATCGACTTGGGGTCCAGCCCGCTGCCGATCAACACGATCCGCTCAGCGGCGCGTGCCACCAGAGCGTTGTGGGAGGTGAAGGGGCGCAGGGTGAGCAGTTCACCGTGCACGACCGCCGCGGTGACCAGCGCCGGGCTCGACGGCCCGGCCGCGATCAGGCTGGTCAGGCCTTCCAGGCGGGCCGCCACCTCGGCCGCGTCGGGCAGGTCCAGCGGGACGAACGGCTCCGTCACCGCCTCCCCTGGGAGCCGCGGACGCCCCACGGCGTCGGAGGCCGCAGGGCCGGAAGTCTCCCCGTCGATCGCCGATACCTCGCCGTCCGCGCCGACGGTGCCGCCGGCTGCGACCAGGTGCAGACGGGCCAACACCCGAAGGGGTGACTGCCGCCAGATGGCGAGCAACTGGCCGGCTTCGGCGGTGAGGCGCAGCGCGGCGCCCACGGTCCGGGCCTGCTCGTCACCGCGGAAGTCGCTGCGCCGGCGCACCTCCTCCAGAGCCCAGTCGGCCCCGGACAGTGCCGCGGAGGCCCGCGCGGCCCGCAGTACCGCCTCGGAGGTGACCTCCACACTGCGGCGCCGCATCACCCGGTGGCCGTACACCCGGTCGACCGCCTTGCGCACCGACTCGACCGCCTCCGGCACGCCGGGCAGGGCCCCGAGCGGGGCGAGCGGATCGGCGTGACCGGAGGGCTGCGGGCTCGTACTCATGGGCACGACCCTACGCATCGCGGTTGCGCTTCAACCTCCCCGTTCGAGTGGTCTTCTTCACTCCGTGGCCGGGGCCACCCCGGCGCACCCTCTACGCTAACGAACATGAAGATCGCTTTCGTTGGGAAGGGTGGCAGCGGCAAGACCACGCTGTCCGCACTGTTCATCCGTCATCTGGCCGCCCTGCAGGTCCCGGTGATCGCAGTGGACGCCGACATCAACCAGCACCTCGGTGCCGCTCTGGGGCTGGAAGAAGCCGAAGCCGCCGCACTTCCCGCCATGGGCGCCCGGCTGCCACTGATCAAGGACTACCTGCGGGGGGCCAATCCCCGCATCGCCTCCGCCGAGTCCATGATCAAGACGACGCCGCCGGGTGAGGGATCCCGGCTGCTGCGCATCGGCGAGAACAACCCGATCTACGACGCGTGTGCCCGCCCGGTCGAGCTGGAAGGCGGCGACGTCCGGCTTCTGGCGACCGGCCCGTTCAACGAGTCGGACCTCGGCGTGGCGTGCTACCACTCCAAGGTCGGCGCCGTGGAGCTGTGCCTCAACCACCTTGTCGACGGCCGCGAGGAGTACCTGGTCGTCGACATGACGGCCGGTTCCGACTCCTTCGCCTCGGGCTTGTTCACCCGCTTCGACATGACGTTCCTGGTCGCCGAGCCGACCCGCAAGGGCGTCTCGGTCTACCGTCAGTACCGCTCGTACGCCGAGGACTTCGGCGTACGCCTCAAGGTGGTCGGCAACAAGGTGCAGGGGCCGGACGACCTCGCCTTCCTCCAGGACGAGATCGGTGAGGACCTGCTGGTCACCGTCGGCCACTCCGACTGGGTGCGGGCGATGGAGAAGGGGCGTCTACTGCCCTTCGCCGACCTGGACGACGCGGACCGCAAGGCGCTGGAGACCCTGCACGCCACTGCCGACGCCGCCTACCCGGAGCGGGACTGGGACCGCTACACCCGCCAGATGGTCCACTTCCACCTGCGCAACGCGGAGAGCTGGGGCAACGACCGCACCGGCGTCGACCTGGCCGCCCAGGTCGACCCCTCCTTCCAGCTCAGCGAGGACGCCCTGGATCCCCAGCCGGCCTGATCCCCGACCCGTCTGATCCAGCCGGTCCGACCCTCAGCCCGCCTGATCCCCAGCCGGCCTGATCCCCAGCCGGCCTGATCTCCGACCCGTCGGCTCCGCCCGCCCGGCCGACCTCCGGCAGCGGACGGAGCCCACGGAGCCCGCCCCGCAGGCTTCGTGCCGCAGGGACCGCCCGCACGGGCCCGTCAGGAGTCGGCGGACTGCCGTTCGCGGGCCGCCGGGGCGGCCGGGGGCGCCAGGAAGCGCTCCCAGCCGCCCTTGGGCTGTTCACCGACGCCCAGTCCGCGCAGCTTCGCCAGCACCTTCGGGTCCTGTACCTCGAGCCAGTCGACCAGCTGCCGGAAGGAGACGCAGCGCACCTCGTCCTTGACGCACACCGTCTTGATGACGTCCTCGACGGCCCGCATGTAGATGCCGCCGTTCCAGCCGTTGAAGTGGTTTCCGACGATCATCGGGGCGCGGTTGCCGTGGTAGGCGCGGTCGAAGCCCTGGAGCAGGCCGTCCCGCATCTGGCGTTCCCACTGGGGGTGCTTCGCGGGGTCCCCACTGCCCGGTCCGGACTGGTTGACCATGAAGTTGTAGTCCATCGCCAGCGTCTCGAACGCCCTGCCCGGCATCGGGACCATCTGGAGCGGGATGTCCCACAGCGGCCCATCCTTCTTCGGCCACACCTGGTTGCCGATGCCGCTGGAGTCGTAGCGGAAGCCCCTCTCGGCGGCTGCCTTCACCACGTTGTCCCGGCCCTCCAGGCAGGGGGTGCGGCCGCCGACGAGTTCCTGCTCGTAGTCGAACGGCAGCGCTTCCTGGTCCTTCCACCCCGTTGTGGTCTTCCAGTTCTTGACGAACCACTTGGCCTGGTCGATCTCGCTCTTCCAGTCGTCGACGGACCAGCTGTCGACGCCGGTGGGTCCGCAGAAGTGCCCGTTGTAGTGGGTGCCGATCTCACTGCCGTCCCGCCAGGCGCCGCCGACCTGCTCCAGCGTGGCGCGGACGTTCTCGTCCTTGAGGTAGCCGATGTCGGAGGCTCCGGGCCGGCGGCCGGGCGGGTTGTAACGTTTCGCCTCGTCCTCCGGCAGGAGGTAGATGCCGGACAGGAAGTACGTCATGTGCGCGTTGTACTTGCGGCCGACCTCGCGGAAGTGCGAGAAGAGCTTCTTGCTGTCCTCCCCCGCACCGTCCCAGGAGAAGACCACGAACTGGGGCGGCCGCTCCCCCGGTTCGAGCCGTGCCGGTTTCGGCTGGTTGGGCTGGAGGCCGGTGAAGGCGGTCGACCCGTCGCCGATGACCCGGGGCCGCTGCTGTTCGCCCTCGGGTTGGCGTTCGCTCTTGCCGCCCTCGTCACCGGAGCCCGCGCCCGCACCGGAGTCCGCCGAGCCCGGTTCCGAGTCGGCGTCCGAACCGCTGCCGCAACCGGCCGCAAGCATGATCACCGCCATCGCCGCAGCGACACCGCTGACGAACTTCCGTGCGCCTGCCATCACTTCACCTCGACCCTCGACGTCCTCGGACGCCTCTCGACTCACCCGTCACTGCGCAGGACCTGCTGCGCCACAACGTGGCATGTCGAGATAAATAGGTTGGTATGACAAGCGGCAATCGGTGGCTTATTCACCCATTAGACGGAAGAACATCCCCATTCGCCGCGGAGCACTCACCATCCTTCTTTACCTGGCATTACGATTCGTTTACCTGAGCTTGAGAGTAGTCACCTCCGCACACACCGTGACGGACCCCTTGCGACGGAGACGGGATCGATGTCCGCCTGCGCCCCTGTTCCTCGCGCCGCCGCCTCACGCGCCGAGCGCTCCGCCCAGCCCGCCCTCCTCTCCGGCTCCCGCCGGAGCGGACGGTTCACCCCACCCTGGTCAGCACGCCAACGCGGACCGCGGGACGGTCGGTGGTCCGCCGACCTGTCCGCCTCGATCGCGGTCTTCCTGGTCGCCCTGCCGCTCTCCCTCGGCATCGCCCTGGCCACCGGGGCCCCGCTACAGGCCGGGCTGGTGGCTGCGGCTGTCGGCGGCATCGTGGCCGGCCGCCTCGGCGGTGCCCCGCTCCAGGTCAGCGGGCCGGCCGCCGGGCTCACCGTGGTCACCGCCGAGCTGATCCAGATCTACGGATGGCGCACCACCTGCGCCATCACGATCGCCGCCGGAGTCGCCCAACTCGGCCTGTCGGCCCTGCGGGTGGCACGTTCCGCCCTGATGGTCAGCCCGGCGATCGTGCACGGCATGCTCGCGGGGATCGGCGTCACCATCGCACTGGCCCAACTGCACATCGTGCTCGGCGGCAGCCCGGAGAGTTCCGCGATCGCCAACGTCATGGAGCTGCCGCAGCAGCTGTCCGATCCGCATCCGGCCGCGTTGTCGGTGAGTGCCCTCACCGTGGCGGTGCTGCTGCTGTGGCCGCGGCTGCGCGGCCGGATCGGCAACGCGATCCGTGTGGTGCCCGGGCCGTTGGCTTCCGTCGTCCTCACCACCGGATTCGCCCTGGCCGCCGGGCTGCACCTGCCCAGGGTGGACCTGCCGTCCTGGCGCAGCCACGCGCTGCCCGGCCTGCCGGAGGGCCAGGTGCTCGGCCTGCTCGCCGCCGTGCTGACGGTGACGCTGGTCGCGAGCGTCGAGTCGCTGCTCTCGGCCGTCGCCGTCGACAAGCTCGCCGCGGCGCGCGCCAGTGCGGGCGGCGTCCCGGTGCCGCGCGCCGATCTGGACCGTGAACTGCGCGGGCAGGGCGCGGGCAACGTGGTCTCGGGAGCGCTGGGCGGGCTGCCGATCACCGGCGTCGCGGTGCGCAGTTCGGCCAACGTGGCCAGTGGCGCGGTCAGCCGCAACTCCACGGTGATGCACGGCTGCTGGGTGCTGTGCGCGTCGGTGCTGCTGGTCTCCGTACTGGAGCTGATCCCGCTGGCGGCCCTGGCCGCCCTGGTGATGGTGGTCGGCGTCCAGATGGTCAAAGTGACGCACATCCGCAGCGTGACGCGCCACCGGGAGGTGGTGGTCTACATCGCCACCGCCGTGCCCGTGGTGCTGCTCGGCGTGCTGGAAGGGGTCGCCATCGGCATCGCGGTGGCGATCGGCGTGGCGCTGCACCGGCTTGCGCGTACCCGGATCATCTGTGAGCCGCACGACCCGGACGCCGCACGGCCGACCTCGGGCAGGTGCGACGCGCCGGGTGACTGCGGGGCCCGGGCGGGCTCGGACGGTGTCGAGCACCGGGTCCTGGTCCGCGGCCAGCTGACGTTCCTCGCGGTGCCGCGGTTGAGCCGGGCGCTGAACCAGGTCCCGGAGCAGAGCCGGGTCGTCGTGGAGCTGGACGGCTCGTTCATGGACCACGCGGCGTTCGAGACGCTCCAGGACTGGCGGGCGGCGCATCTCGCCCGTGGCGGCGAGGTGGAGATCACCGGCCGGGCGGGGGCCCGCATCGCCGAGCCGTCCGGCACGCACCACTGCACCCCGTGGACCCCCTGGCTGAACCACCAGTGCACCCGTCCCGAGCCCGACGGGTCCGAGCCGCAGCCCGAGCACCGCAGCCGGCTGCTCGGCGGGGTGCGCAACCAGCGCAACACCGCTCCGGTGGTGCGCGGTGAACTGGCCCGGCTGGCCCGGGACGGGCAGCAGCCCTCGCACCTCTTCCTGACGTGTGCGGACTCCCGGCTGGTGACGAGCATGATCACCTCCAGCGGCCCGGGGGACCTGTTCACGGTCCGCAACGTCGGCAACCTCGTGCCGCTGCCCGGCTGCGACTCGGGTGACCACTCGGTGGCGGCGGCGATCGAGTACGCCGTCCACGTGCTGCGCGTCGGCGCGATCACCGTCTGCGGGCATTCGGGGTGCGGCGCCATGCAGGCGCTGCACAACACCGCGGAGGCGCGCGCCGCGGAGCTGCCGGACTCCCTCGCCCGCTGGCTCCGGCACGGCCGGCCCAGTCTGGAGCGTCTCGCCACCCAGAACGGTTCGGCCCCCCGCATCGCCGACCGGCCGCTGACGGACGGCACGGAGGAGCTGTGCCTGACCAACATCGTCCAGCAGCTGGAGCACCTGCGGGCCCACGAGTGCGTCGCCAAGCGCCTCGCCGACGGTTCACTGGAGCTGCAGGGCATGTACTTCCACGTGGCGGAGGCCCAGACGTACGTGCTGGAGGACGCGGCAGGCCAGGCCCCGGTGTTCTCCCCGGTGCGGGCGGTCTGACTCCGCGGCGACGTCTCGCGGCGGACCGGCGTGACCCCGGTGGCGCGGCGACGTCTCGCGGCGGAGGCGGCGCCCCGGGGGGTCCGCGGTGCGGATCCGGCGGGCCCCTGCGGTCTCACCGAACGGGCCGCGGCGCCGCCCGCTACCCGCCTGCGGACCGTTCGGCGGGACCGCTCCACCGTTCGGCGCAACAGGTCTAAACCAATTGTCCGAGGGCCCTTGTCAGAGACCCTCACAAGCTGTTGAGGTATGAGCTGGGACACAGCGCACACCCTTTGAAAGGGAGATGTCGTGAGCAACGAAAGCCTGGCCGAAGAGGGGATGGGACAGTGAACGAGCGTCCTTCCCTCGACAACCTGCTCAAGGAAGAGCGGAGGTTCGAGCCGCCTGCCGAGCTGGCTGCCGCCGCCAACGTGACCGCCGAGGCGTACGAGCAGGCGAGGGCCGACCGGCTGGGCTTCTGGGCCGAGCAGGCGCGCCGGCTCAGCTGGGACACCGAGCCGACCGAGACCCTCGACTGGACCAACCCGCCGTTCGCGAAGTGGTTCAAGGACGGCCGCCTCAACGTCGCCCACAACTGCGTCGACCGGCACGTCGAGGCGGGCAACGGCGACCGCGTCGCCCTGCACTTCGAGGGCGAGCCGGGCGACAGCAGGTCCGTGACGTACGCCGAACTGCAACGCGAGGTCTCCCGGGCCGCGCACGCGCTCACCGAGCTGGGCGTCAACACCGGCGACCGCGTCGCCATCTACCTGCCGATGATTCCCGAGGCCGTCATCGCGATGCTGGCCTGCGCCCGGATCGGCGCGCCGCACTCCGTGGTCTTCGGCGGCTTCTCCGCCGACGCCCTCGCCACCCGCATCCAGGACGCCGACGCCCGGGTCGTGATCACCTCCGACGGCGGTTACCGCAAGGGCGGCGCGAGCGCCCTCAAGCCGGCCGTCGACGAGGCCCTGACCCGCCCCGGCACCGAGAACGTGCGCAACGTCCTGGTCGTCCGCCGCACCGGCCAGGACGTCGAGTGGACCGAGGGCCGCGACCTGTGGTGGCACGAGACGGTCGACCGCCAGCCCGAGCAGCACACGCCCGAGGCCTTCGACGCCGAGCACCCGCTCTTCATCCTCTACACCTCCGGCACGACGGGTAAGCCGAAGGGCATCCTGCACACCACCGGCGGCTACCTCACCCAGACGGCCTACACCCACCACGCCGTCTTCGACCTGAAGCCGGAGACCGACGTCTACTGGTGCACCGCCGACGTCGGCTGGGTCACCGGGCACTCGTACATCGTCTACGGCCCGCTCGCCAACGGCGCCACCCAGGTGCTGTACGAGGGCACCCCGGACTCCCCGCACAAGGGGCGCTGGTGGGAGATCGTCCAGAAGTACGGCGTCACGCTGCTCTACACCGCGCCCACCGCGATCCGCGCCTGCATGAAGTGGGGCGACGACATCCCCGCGAAGTTCGACCTGTCGTCGCTGCGCATCCTGGGCTCCGTCGGTGAGCCCATCAACCCCGAGGCGTGGATGTGGTACCGGCAGCACATCGGCGCGGGTTCCGCACCGATCGTGGACACCTGGTGGCAGACCGAGACCGGCGCGATGATGCTCAGCCCGCTGCCCGGTGTCACCGCCACCAAGCCCGGCTCCGCGCAGCTCGCCCTGCCCGGCATCTCGGCGACCGTCGTCGACGACGAGGCGAAGGAGGTCCCGGACGGCGGCGGCGGTTACCTCGTGCTGACCGAGCCGTGGCCGTCCATGCTGCGCACCATCTGGGGTGACGACCAGCGCTACCTGGACACCTACTGGTCGCGGTTCGAGAACCGCTACTTCGCCGGCGACGGCGCGAAGAAGGACACTGACGGCGACATCTGGCTGCTGGGCCGCGTCGACGACGTCATGCTCGTCTCCGGCCACAACATCTCCACCACCGAGGTGGAGTCCGCCCTGGTCTCGCACCCCTCGGTGGCCGAGGCCGCGGTGGTGGGCGCCACCGACCCGCAGACCACCCAGGCGATCTGCGCCTTCGTCATCCTGCGCGGCACCGCCGCGGAGAACGACACCCTGGTGGACGAGCTGCGCGCGCACGTCGCCAAGCAGCTCGGGCCCATCGCCAAACCGAAGCGCATCCTGCCCGTCGCCGAGCTGCCGAAGACGCGATCCGGCAAGATCATGCGGCGGCTGCTGCGCGACGTGGCCGAGAACCGGGCGCTCGGTGACGTGTCGACGCTGACCGACTCCTCCGTGATGGATCTCATCCAGACCCGGCTGCCCGCCGGTTCCAGCGAGGACTGAACGGCACGGACAAGCCGTTCGACCAGCTGACATAACGGACAGTGAAGGGTGTCGGGGCCGCAAGGCGCTCCGGCACCCTTCACCCTTGTTGGTTACCCTTGGGGCGCCACGCAACGGGCGTGGCGCGAGTGCCGCACAAAGATCGCGGCAAGAATATGGGCGCGCCGGGAAGACTGGTCGGCACAGAGCACACGTGTAGGCATCACCGCTTCTGGAGGTCACCGCCTTGTCCGCGCCCAAGACACGCGACACCCACGACTCCGAGTTCCTCCATCGACCGCCGCTGAAGGAGAACCGGGTCCTCGCGGACATCCTCCGCACCGAGACGGTCGGCGGCATGCTGCTGCTGGCCGCCGCCGTGGTGGCCCTGCTGATGGCGAACACCGGTCTGAGTGGTTTCTACTCCGACCTCAAGGACTTCGAGTTCGGCCCCGAGTCGCTGCACCTGAACCTGTCCGTCGCCGACTGGGCCAAGGACGGCCTGCTCACCATCTTCTTCTTCGTCGCCGGCATCGAGCTCAAGCGGGAACTGGTCGCCGGCGAGCTGCGCGACCCGAAAGCCGCCGCGCTGCCCATCGTCGCGGCCGCCGGCGGCATGATCGTGCCGGCGCTCGTCTACGTCGCCTTCACGATGGGCGGCCGGGGCGACATGAGCGGCTGGGCCATCCCGATGGCCACCGACATCGCCTTCGCGCTCGGCGTGCTGGCAGTGCTCGGCACCGCGCTGCCCTCCGCACTCCGCGCCTTCCTGCTCACCCTTGCCGTGGTCGACGACCTGGGCGCGATCACCATCATCGCGATCTTCTACACCTCCAACATCAACCTGATGGCGCTGCTCGGCTCGGTCGTCGGACTGGCGCTGTTCTGGTTCCTGCACCGCAACGGCGTCAAGGGCTGGTACATCTACGTCCCGCTCGCCGTGACCATCTGGGCGCTGATGCACGCCAGCGGCGTGCACGCCACCGTCGCCGGTGTGGCCATGGGCCTGCTGCTGCGCTGCACCCTGAAGGAGGGCGAGGAGCACTCCCCCGCCGAGCACATCGAGCACCGGGTCCGACCGCTGTCCGCGGGACTCGCGGTGCCGCTGTTCGCGCTCTTCGCCGCCGGCGTCGCGGTGTCCGGCGGTGCGATCGGCGAGGTGTTCTCCCAGCCGGAGACGCTCGGTGTCGTCTTCGGTCTGCTGCTGGGCAAGACCATCGGCGTCTTCGGTGGCGCCTGGCTCGCCGCCCGCTTCACCAAGGCGGAGCTCAACAAGGAGCTCGCCTGGATGGACGTGCTGGCGGTGGCCGCCCTGTCCGGCATCGGCTTCACGGTCGCCCTGCTCATCGGCGACCTGGCCTTCGAGGGCACCCCGCTGGACGAGCAGATCAAGGCCTCCGTCCTGATCGGCACCTTCCTGGCGACGCTCTTCGCCGCCGTGCTGCTGAAGATGCGCAACAAGCACTACACCAACGTGTACCTGGAGGAGAACCGCGACGACGACGGCGACGGCATTCCCGACGTGTACGAGGAGGGCGAGCCCGAGTACCACCTGCGGATGGCCAGGATTCTCGAGGAGAAGGCCGCCGAACACCGCCGACGTGCCGAGCAGGCCGGCAGCAGCGGCACAACGGACCCGGGTCCGGCATCCTGATACCCCACCGGCCCCGAGGTGCCGGGGCATCGGACGAGCAGAGGGAGCAAACGTGAGCACAGCCGACGAGGGCCGCAGCATCGGACAGCTGGTCGCCTCGGCCACCACCGAGGTGTCCGCCCTGGTGCACGAGGAGATCGCGCTCGCCAAGGCGGAGTTGAAGACGTCCGTGGGCAAGGGCGCGGCCGGGGTGGGTGCCATCGTCGTCGCCGGCGTGCTCGCGCTGTTCTCCCTGCCGGTGTTCAGCTTCGCCCTCGCCTACTGGCTGCACGCCTGGTGGAAGATCCCGCTCGCGGTGGCCTTCGCCGTGGTGGGCGTGCTCATGCTGCTGTTCGCCGCCGTGTGCGGCCTGGTGGCGCGCGCCCTGCTGAAGAAGGTGCAGGCCCCCAAGCGGACCATGGCCTCGGCCAAGGAGTCGGCCGCCGTCCTCGCGAAGGCCAAGCCGCACCCGCGGCCCGCCACGGACAGCCGGGCGATCACCACCGGTGTCCAACAGTGACACACTGCCCCCTATGACGGTCCCCGCCCTCTCCCCAGCCTCCCTGGACGGCCCCTGGTCACATCGGGACGTCGCCGCGAACGGCGCCCGCTTCCACATCGCCGAGATGGGCGACGGACCCCTGGTCCTGCTGCTGCACGGCTTCCCGCAGTTCTGGTGGACGTGGCGGCACCAGCTGCCCGCCCTGGCCGACGCCGGGTACCGGGCCGTCGCCATGGACCTGCGGGGGTTGGGCGGCAGCGACCGCACACCACGCGGCTACGACCCGGCGAACCTCGCCCTGGACGTCACCGGCGTCATCCGGTCGCTGGGTGAGCCCGACGCCGCCCTCGTCGGGCACGGGCTGGGCGGCTACCTCGCCTGGACGGCCGCGGTCATGCGGCCCAAGCTCGTCCGCCGGCTGGCCGTGACCTCGATGCCGCACCCGCGCCGCTGGCGTGCGGCGATGCTCCGCGACCGCCGCCAGACCGCGGCAAGCGCCCACATCTGGGGCCTGCAAGCCCCGTGGCTGCCGGAACGGCAACTCGTCGCGGACGACGGCGCGCTCGTCGGGCGGATGCTGCGGGAGTGGTCCGGTCCTCGGCTGCCCGAGGACAAGGACGTCGAGATCTACCAGCGGGCGATGTGCGTGCCGTCCACGGCCCACTGCGCGGTGGAGCCCTACCGGTGGCTGGTGCGTTCGCTGGCCCGCCCGGACGGCATCCAGTTCAACCGGCGGATGAAGCGGCCCGTGCGGGTGCCGACGCTGCATCTGCACGGCGCGCTCGACCCGGTGATGCGCACCCGCAGCTGCGCCGGGTCGGGCGAGTACGTCGAGGCCCCGTACCGGTGGCGGCTCTTCGAGGGGCTGGGGCACTTCCCCCACGAGGAGGACCCGGCGCAGTTCAGCAGCGAACTCGTCGACTGGCTCAAGGACCCCGAGCCGGACCGCTGAACCGGCACCCGGCACACGTGCCTGACGCATAGGCCGATCGAGCGACAGTCGAGCGATTACCGACCTTGGGGCCCGGGCACATTGCGGGGTATGGGCTGGACGCACGATTTCCGTGACGTGTCTGACAACTTCCGCAACAAGGGCGCCGTGCCGAGCACGTCCGCCCTCCCGATCCGAGATCCACGTGATCCGCAGTACCCTCAGCATCCCCAACTGGGGATTCCGCGCATCCTCCGCCGCCGGGCCCGCTGGGTCGGCGCGCGGCTGCGCGGCCCGCGCCGCTGACGCGACCCCGGAGCGAC